>NZ_JACDWU010000133.1:0-16422 GCF_016464045.1 Pseudoalteromonas sp. bablab_jr011
GCGTTCAATGCGAGGATCGGTAATTGAATTAAAGTGTTTCAGAAAAGTAGCGCTCATATTTTACGTGACCAAGGTGATTATTATGCCTTGATCTGATCACTACATATTCTATAAGTTCAATTTATAATGATCTTGCCGTGCTAGGTAACGTTTAGCTGTTAAGTAACGTTCACCACTGTTTTTAAGGGCCAAAATACGTGCTGCACTGAGCTTACTGTCGGCAACCAGTTTGTCATTCTTTTGTTGCTCAGCAATGCTAATTAAGTCGCTTAAGTAAGCACTTGCTTTTCTTGCTGATTGAGTCGATTCAGCCATGCCGAGCAGTGCATCATAGACTTCGGTACTGTGTTCACCATGTCTTTTTTCTAAAATAGTGTATGCCGTTTTGTATAACTCGTATTGTTTTTCGTGCTGGTAAGTGGCAAGACTATTTGCGTAGTTAATGGCTAAATTCGCTGTATTGTCGGAGTTTTCGCCATACACTTTTTGACCGAGTTGATAGGCTTTTTGCGCAAGTTCGGTAGTGTCTTGTTGGTTTTCAAGCGCAGCTAAATAGGCGCGGTAAGTTTCATTAAACTCACTGTTTATATCTTGATTAGCTAAACAAGGCTGGCTTAATAGTATGCCTAAACATATGGCTAAAGAGACTTTTTTCATAATAATCCTTATTATATTTAGCAAGTTAGCTTTTAAATAAATCACAAACGAGGGTTACTCATATTTATTAGTCGAGATTAGCAAAAGGTATTATAAATGTCACTTAATTGGGTAACTTCTAGTTAAAAATGCGGAGAAAGTGTTGATGAATACGGCTGTAAAATTAAGCTTGAAAGATGTGCAAAGCTCGTATCTTCGTCTGGTTTGAGTGTATAATACTTGAATTGCTGGTAACTGCCTCAATATTAGTTATCACTCGTCGTATGTTGCATTCTTACAACCTCAAACTGTTGTAATCACATTTGCAGTATTGCATTTATTTTTTTAATTTGGATTTGTCGTGGCGCAAGTAAGAGCAAGAGTCCAGCTAAATGTTGGCAAAAACAGTGATATCCCTGCAGAAATCGTCTCGTTTAGTGGTTTAAATGATGGCCAAGAGCATATTGCTTTAGTATTTAATCAAGCCGACACCGAGCAAGACATCCCCTTAATTCGTATGCATTCAGAGTGCTTAACGGGTGATGTATTTCATTCTTCGCGTTGTGACTGTGGTGAGCAGTTAAATGAGTGCATTGAAATGATGCATGAGCAAGGTGGAATTTTATTATATTTACGCCAAGAAGGGCGTGGCATAGGTTTATACAATAAGATTGATGCTTATGTATTGCAATCGCAAGGTATGAATACTTACGAAGCGAATAACCACCTAGGTTTTGCCGATGATTTGCGTGATTTTTCTGACGCTGTTTTAATGCTCGAGGCACTTAATCAAAAGCATGTTAAGTTAATGACTAACAACCCAAATAAGCTCAAAGCTCTGCGTGATGCTGGCATTGAAGTTGATTCAGTTGTCGGCACGCATGCACACATTAAAGCAGGTGTTGTTGGTAATCGCGCTTACTTAGAAACAAAAATCAAACATGGTTCACACATGCTTGATATCAAAAAAATTAAAAAGCCTGAATAATTTTCACAGCAGGTGACTATAAACAAATAGCGCACCCAGTTATACTCGGTGCGTTTTGTCGTTATTGAATGAGAAGCTATGTCGATCGAAGTGCGTATTTTTAAAGCCGATGCAGGCGTAAAATGGTTTAAAGCAGGTTGGGAAATCTTTAAGCTGCAACCGTTTACGTTTATTTTAATGCACCTATTAATAGGTGTGATTGGTTTCTTATCGTTAGTGTTACCCCTGCTGCAAGTTGTCGGTGCATTTGTTGCCCCATTTTTAATGGCGGGCTTTTATCAAGCGGTGCTAACTAAACAACAAGGTGGCACGATTAGTCAGGCAGATATCTTTAAACCGTTTACCAATAAAGGGAATCGTATTGGTTTAGTGCGAGTTGCTGTGTATCAAATGGCGGCGGGCATTTTATTAGCGGTGTTATCTAATTTTATCTTTGCAGATGCCTATGCGGTTATTTCAAGTCAAACGTTCGACCCACAAAACCAAACACACATAGCGGATTTACTGGCAACCATTTCTATGGGGCAAGTGGCCGTTTTTTTACTGGCAATCTGTGTGTATTTAACGGCGTTTGCTTATGCAGTCCCC
Organism: Pseudoalteromonas sp. bablab_jr011; assembly: GCF_016464045.1. Taxonomy (NCBI): domain Bacteria; kingdom Pseudomonadati; phylum Pseudomonadota; class Gammaproteobacteria; order Alteromonadales; family Pseudoalteromonadaceae; genus Pseudoalteromonas; species Pseudoalteromonas sp. bablab_jr011. The sequence continues at coordinate 2,213 of NZ_JACDWU010000133.1, forward strand.
TTGGTTTATTTTCAAAAGCAAACCAACATGTTCCAGGTATTAAAAACCTCGTTCATGGTGTTTTATCATAATATGGCTCCGTTAGGTGTTTACGGTTTGATTTGTGCTGTATTAATGCTGATCTGTATACCTTTATCGTTTATTCCACTATTGGTTTTAATGCCAATTTGTTACATTAGCTTCTTCGTGTCTTTTCAGGCTATTTTTATGCCAGTTGTGCCAAAAAGTGATGACCAACCAAAGACACCAGAAACATCGTCACAATCAGGACGCTTTGACGCGTAATGGATGATAAAGAAAAAAAGTTAAAAAATTACGTACTTTGGTTACTTTCACGACAAGATTACTCGCGTCGTGATTTAACCCGAAAGCTACAACAAAAAGAAGCGACGCCCGAGTTTACAGAGCGTTTGTTAGATTGGTGTGAGTCACACAACTTTATTAACGAGCAGCGCTACTGCGAAGGGTTTGTACGCCGCCATTTAGCGAAGTATCATGGGGCTAAACGCATCCAAAGCGAAGCAATGGCAAAAGGGATAGATCGGGCTTTGTTAGACAAGACGCTCGAAGAGTTCGAAATCGATTGGTTTGAGCTCGCACAGGACGCATATTTAAAAAAGTTTTCAAATTCACGTAAAGAACTCGATCAGAAAGAAAAAGCGAAACGTGTACGCTACTTGATGTATCGAGGCTTTAATTACGAACAAATTGATTTTGCAATGCAAGCACAGCAATAAACGGGTGAGACTTTCACATGCAGCATATGACTACCGCACAGATCAGGCAACAGTTCTTAGACTTTTTTGCCTCTAAACAACACCAAATTGTTCCTTCAAGCTCGCTGATCCCGGGCAACGATGCCACATTATTATTCAATAACGCCGGCATGGTGCAATTTAAAGATGTATTTTTAGGTGCGGAAAGCCGCCCTTATTCACGTGCAACCAGCTCACAGCGTTGTGTGCGCGCAGGTGGTAAACATAACGACCTTGAAAACGTGGGTTACACTGCACGTCACCATACATTCTTCGAAATGTTAGGTAACTTCAGCTTTGGCGATTACTTCAAACAAGACGCGATTAAGTTTGCGTGGCAGTTTTTAACAGAGACTGTAAAGTTACCGCAAGAAAAGTTATTGGTTACTATTTACCACGATGACGAAGAAGCGTTTAACATTTGGCACAAAGAAGTGGGTCTAAGTGAAGACCGCATTATTCGTATTGCAACCAGCGATAATTTCTGGTCAATGGGTGACACGGGTCCGTGTGGTCCATGTTCAGAAATCTTTTATGATCACGGTGAAGAAATTTGGGGGGGACCTCCAGGCTCACCTGAAGAAGATGGCGACCGTTTCATCGAAATTTGGAACCTAGTATTCATGCAATACAACCGCCATGCCGACGGTACAATGGAGCCGCTTCCTAAGCAATCTGTTGATACTGGTATGGGTCTTGAGCGTATCGCGGCTATTTTACAAGGCGTTCACTCAAACTACGAAATCGATTTGTTCCAAGCACTCATTGCTGCGGCGGCTAAAGTAACCAACGCGCAAGATTTAAATGATAAATCATTACGCGTAGTGGCTGACCACATTCGTTCGTGTGCATTCTTAGTGTCTGACGGCGTTATGCCATCAAACGAAGGCCGCGGTTACGTATTACGTCGTATTATTCGTCGTGCAGTACGTCACGGTAACAAACTTGGCGCAAAAGGCGCGTTCTTCTATAAGCTTGTAGCTGCACTAATCGAGCAAATGGGTCAAGCGTATCCTGAGCTTGCTAAGCAACAAGAAATTATCGAAAAAGTATTACGCATCGAAGAAGAGCAGTTTGGTAAAACACTTGAGCGTGGTCTAGCAATTCTTGAAGAAAGCCTTACTGACATCGAAGGTGATGTAATCCCGGGTGATTTAGTCTTCAAGCTTTACGATACTTACGGTTTCCCTGCTGATTTAACGGCTGACGTTGCGCGTGAGCGTTTCATGACTATTGATGAGCAAGGTTTTCAAGAGTGCATGGCTGTTCAGCGTAAGCAAGCACAGCAAGCGGGTAAATTTGGTGCTGATTATAACCAGCAACTTAAATCTGAAAAACACACAGACTTTAAAGGGTACGATTCAGAGCACTACACTGGCACCGTGGTTGAATTATTTGCCGAGGGCCAATCTGTTTCTGTACTTGAAGATGGCCAAGAAGGTATTGCAATTCTTGACCGTACACCATTCTACGCCGAGTCAGGTGGTCAGGTTGGTGACACGGGTGTGTTAAAAGTGGCGGGTGGTGAGTTTGTTGTTACTAACACTACCAAGCTGGGTAATGCATTTGCGCACCATGGTCGTGTACAAGGCCGCATTGGTACAAACGACAAAGCAGAAGCAACAATTGATGCTGCACGTCGCGATAGCATCAAGAAAAACCATACTGCCACGCATATTTTACATGAAACGCTTCGCCAAATTTTAGGTGATCACGTAAGTCAAAAAGGTTCACTGGTTGACCCTGAGCGTTTACGTTTTGATTTCTCTCACTTTGAAGCCGTAACAAAAGATGAGTTACGTCAAATTGAGCGTGCAGTGAACGACGAAATCCGTCGTAACTTTGCGCTTGAGACTGAGCTTATGGCAATTGATGAGGCCAAGGCAAAAGGGGCGATGGCGTTATTCGGAGAGAAATACGACGACGAAGTGCGCGTAGTCACGATTGGTGATTACTCAATCGAGCTGTGTGGTGGTACTCACGTTAAGCGTGCTGGTGATATTGGTTTATTCAAAATCGTATCAGAAAGCGGCATTGCAGCTGGTATTCGTCGTATCGAAGCGGTAACAGGTGCTGAAGCTGTTGCGTATGTCAGTGAGCAAGAGCAACAGTTAAACGATGTTGCAGCTCTAGTAAAAGGTGATAGCAGCACGGTACTTGAAAAAGTAACAGCACTCCTTGAAAAGTCAAAAGGGCTTGAGAAGCAAATTGCTCAGCTTAACGATAAGCTAGCAAGTGCGGCGGGTGCATCGCTACTTGACTCAGTTGTTGAAGTGAATGGTATTAAACTTCTAGTTGCTGATGTAGCTGGTACAGAGTCGAAAGCATTACGTGGCATGGTTGATGACCTGAAAACGAAGATTGGTTCAGGCGTGATTGCACTTGGTGTAGCAAACGGCGACAAAGTTAGCTTAATTGCCGGTGTAACTAAAGACCTGACAGGCAAAGTGAAAGCGGGTGAACTTGTTAATCACATGGCTGCACAAGTGGGCGGTAAAGGCGGTGGTCGTCCTGATATGGCGCAAGCGGGTGGTACTCAGCCAGAGAACCTAAGCGCAGCTTTAGAAAGCGTAACTAGTTGGTTATCTGAACGTTCTTAATCACTAGTGGCACTTATCGTCCAAAAGTTCGGCGGCACTTCAGTGGGCTCCATTGAGCGTATTGAGGCCGTCGCCGACCTTGTTGTTAAAACAAAACAACAAGGCCATCAAGTTGTGGTGGTGCTCTCGGCTATGTCGGGAGAAACTAACCGTCTGATTGACCTCGCTAAACAAATAGATTCTCGGCCTAGTGCCCGTGAACTCGATGTGTTGCTTACCACTGGTGAGCAAGTGTCGGTATCGTTGTTGGCAATGGCAATAATTAAGCGTGGACACTCCGCTGTTAGCTTACTTGCCGATCAGGTAAATATTCGTACTGACAATATGTTCGGTAAAGCCCGTATTGAAGAAATTGCAGCGACACGGCTAAAGCATGAGCTTGAGCATAACCGGATTGCAATTATTGCTGGTTTTCAAGGCCGTGATATCGAGGGCAATATCACCACGTTAGGTCGCGGCGGCACTGATACCTCAGCAGTTGAAATTGCGGGGGCAATTAATGCCGATGAATGCCAAATTTATACTGATGTTGACGGCGTTTATACGACCGATCCACGCATTGAACCAAATGCGCGTCGTATGAGCCATGTTACCTTTGAAGAAATGCTCGAAATGGCGAGTTTAGGCGCAAAGGTCTTACATATTCGCAGTGTCGAAGCAGCAGGAAAGTATAATATACCGCTCAGGGTGTTATCGAGTTTTAATCCCGATCAAGGGACCTTGATCAGTTTTGAGGAGCCGGATGTGCAAGCAAATATTGTGTCGGGTATTGCGTTTAATCGAGATGAAAGTCTTATTTATGTCAACGCAGTGCCACAAGGAATGGAAAACCTTGCAAAAATTTTGCAACTTTTTGCAGAATTCGGTATCGAAATAGATATGATTAATCAAGTTAATCATAACTTTGAAAAAATAGACTATGCTTTTACTGTGCACACAAATGATTTTGAGCAGGCGCTTGAAATTTTAACCAGTAACCAAAGTGCTATCAAAGCTGAATCTATAAATGGAGTAAGCAATGTTGCCAAGGTATCTGCTGTTGGCGTAGGGATGAAATCTCACTCAGGTGTCGCAAGTTTATTTTTTAATGCACTTGCACAAGAAAGCATCAAAGTGATACTTATATCGACATCAGAAATAAAGATATCAGTTTTAATTGATGAAAAGTATTTAGAACTGGCTGTACGTGCACTACACAAAGTTTTTTTAACTGAAAATGAGTAAGATATAGAGTTTTTACTTACTTTTAGGTCTAGTTTTCATTAAAATGATTTTGACGCGGAATCTTTTAATTTTTTGGAACATGGGAGCAAGAGAATGCTAATACTAACTCGAAGAGTAGGTGAAACCCTAATGATCGGTGACGAAGTAACAGTTACTGTTCTTGGTGTTAAAGGAAATCAGGTTCGCATTGGTGTAAATGCACCTAAAGATGTCTCTGTACATCGTGAAGAAATTTACATGCGAATCCAAGCAGAGAAATCTAACCCTAATCCGGGTAATGTTTAATCAGCAACAAGATTTTTTAAGAGCCACTCATTGAGTGGCTCTTTTATTTAGCACGGTGGTCATTGCTTCGTTTAGCGCTTGCTTTGATAAATACTGCATGCCTTTGTCTGCTTTTAAAATATAACCCCGCTCTGTTTCAATAATCTCATTGATTTGCTGCCAACTTAATTGGTAGCTTTTGTAAGGGTTTTCGGCTTTTACACCCTCATCATCAAAACTAACGGTTACTTCACTGCCTGATGCGCGACTCAGCATTTGTCTAGTGACCCACCAAGGGCGTTTGTAGTAAAACGATAAACACTCAACGATAGCCAGCATAAACATAAAGCTGCCAAGGTAATGGTTTTCAAGCATATAAAAGGCAAGTAACCCTAGGCTTATTAGCAATAATAATAATGGATATTTTGGTTTTGCCTGTGAAGAGTAGGGCAATGACTCATCAAAGCACTCATAGTAATAAGGTTTATCTAGTGTGTAAGTTATACTTAGCGACATTCATAGTACTCACATTATTTGATACATGAAGTTTATCATTTTTAGAAAAAAACTACCGTAGTTGGTTTTCATTTTGTTGTCATTATGAGAGCTTATACCAACCTGCAATATTACTTAATCATTCAGAGGGATTAAACCTGACGCTAGCTGCGTTAAAAGTTTCTATCTAGAACAACGTAATGATGAAGCTTTTCTCCTTGCTATTGCCCGTTTTACCTGTCTCTAAACAGCTTATTTAATTAAGCTGCCTAGAGTTTAAGTGAATGCGTTTAAGTAAATGTGTTTTTAGGCGAAAATATTATGCTCGTTAGCTCATTATCTTTAGCTCTTACAGTGGCCACTAACTCGTTTTTAGTTATGGCCGACATGCCTTATACACCGATTGATGAAATTAACCTTGCTAAGCCCAATGGCAAGTTAGCAAAAGCTGTTGCGACTACACCTCATGGCTTTTTGATGCATTTAGGTGATATGAAATCTGGCTCTCTTGCATGTACCAATGAACTCTTAACAAGCAATAAACAACTACTTACTTCTCTTTCTTCTCAGCCATTTATTTACACGCCTGGCGACAATGAATGGACCGACTGTGACCGTGCTACGCTAAATCCCCGTTTTGATGAACTTGAGCGATTAAACTACGTTAAAGGATTAATGTATGACGAAGCATACGTTAAAAAAGCGAAGCAGCTAGAGGGCTTTACACAGCAGGCCGATATGCTTGAAAACGCTCGCTGGCAGTTTGACGGAATAGAGTTTCGCACTTTGCATATACCAGGTACGTTTAATGGCCGCTCTCAAATACTAAAAACTGATAAACATGTTGCACTTGATGCGGCCGATACACGAGACAAGCTTAATGTAAATTGGTTAAATCAGGCGTTAGTTAATCAGAGTGCGAAAGCATATGTGTTTGGCTTTCAAGCCGATATCTATCGTTCAACTAAAAAGCAGCCATGCGCTGATTTACGCCGAAGCGACTGCGACGCCTTTAAAGTATATCGAGATGCAATCAATGACTTTGCAAAGCGCACTGATAAGCCGGTGTTGGTAATGCATGGTGATACACCCCCATACTGTCAGCAGCAACTGGCTGATAATTTAACCCGTTTGAATGTACCCGGCGACTTTGAAGTAAGTGATATAGCGAAGGTGAGTTTAGTCGATGGTAATTGGCAAATTAACAGTATGGCGTCAGGGAAGGTATTAACTGTTCAATGTAAGTAAAAAATTAAGTAAAAAAAGAGCGGCTTTATAAGCCGCTTTTTCGTAAGATGTCTATTTTTAGCAGTTAGTTTCTTCTGCTTTTACACCTTCTTTAACTTCTTCGCATGCATCTTCTACTGCATTTTGAGCGTCGGTTACTGCTTCATCAATGCGCTCACCAGCTTCTTCTGCTGTGTTGTCTTCACACCCCATAATAAATAAAGCTGAAAATAGGGCGATAGTAGCTGCTTTTAAAGTTGAATTTTTCATAATGAAATTCCTTGTAAATAAATTAGTAAAGTAAATTGCTGTTGGTTTGTTATTACTTAGGTACATTGCCTCTAAGAGCACCTGATATAAGTGAAATAACAAGTAAAACTAAGAATATAAAAAATATGATTTTAGCTATGCCTGCTGCGGCCCCTGCAATACCGCCAAAACCTAACACTGCAGCGATTAGCGCTATAACTAAAAAAGTAACTGTCCAGCGTAACATAATGTTCTCCTTGGTTATTTAATTTCGTTTCGGTTGATTAGACTGAAGCGAGTTCCATACCAAAGTTTTAAAGTCCTTATTTTTCAATTTGTTAGTTTTGTTCTCGGTTTTTTTTGTGGCGTGTCGTTTGGTAATTATTACGAGTGATCATGTAACTTATTCATAGTGATAATTTTTCAACTTCTATGCTGAAAGTGGACGCCTGTGATTATGTTTTCTTGGTAAGACCAATTTAACCTGTATGGCATACAAGTTACCAAACCCCTTGCTTTAGCTGATTTTTACGCTGCTACGTTACACAGTTAACTATTTTTACATATAACTTTTGACTATATTGAGTATTTTTATCGTCTATATTGGGTAGTTAATTGCCGTAATGGCTTGGTGTTAATTAATTGTTTGATGTGTTACCCTGTAATTAATTGGTTTTACCAATTGACAATAAAGCTTTAAAAATAAGTTTTGTTTGTTATTATGAATGTTTAAATATTCGATTTAAGTGTTTTTTTATTCTGAGTAGCGAGGGGAGCAGTATGGATATTGGTGGCTTACTTACAACCGCAGCCAGCTTAATGCTAACGGGTATGGTGGGTGTATTTATCTTTCTCAGTATTTTGATTTCAGCCGTACTGCTGATGTCGAAATTGTTGGGGCGATTTGAAAACTCTGCGAGCTCAGTTCCAGTCCGAACCGCAAAATTACAGCCTCAGCAAGGGGTACCACCGACACATATTGCAGCTATCAGCGCTGCTATCGCTCAATTTAGAAATAAACAACAATAACGGAGCAGCTTGAACATGGCTAAATTAAAACTAACCGAATTAGTATTGCGTGATGCGCATCAGTCTCTCTTAGCAACGCGTATGCGCCTAGATGATATGCTGCCTATTGCCGAAAAGCTTGATCATGCAGGTTATTGGTCTATTGAATCATGGGGGGGAGCTACTTTTGACTCCTGTATCCGTTATTTAGGTGAAGACCCTTGGCAGCGTATCCGTGAGCTAAAGGCGGCAATGCCAAACACTAAACAGCAAATGTTATTACGCGGTCAAAACCTTTTAGGTTATCGCCACTATGCTGATGACGTTGTTGAAAAATTTGTTGAACGCGCCCATAAAAATGGCGTTGATGTATTCCGTATTTTCGATGCGATGAATGATGTACGTAACTTAGAAACGGCGATTAAAGCGGCTGTTAAAGTGGGAGCGCACGCGCAAGGGACTATTTCGTATACGGTAAGCCCTGTTCATACGCTTGATATGTGGTTAAAACTTGCTAAACAATTAGAAGAGCTTGGTTGTCACTCTATTTGTATTAAAGATATGGCGGGTTTATTAAAACCGTATGAGTGTGAGCAACTCATTAAAGGGTTGAAAGAGACAGTTTCAATTCCGATTGCTATGCAATGTCATGCGACTACAGGGCTTAGCACTGCAACATATCAAAAAGCAATTGATGCAGGTATTGATATGCTTGATACCGCAATATCGTCAATGAGTATGACGTATGGCCACAGTGCCACTGAAACAATTGTGTCAATTGTTGAAGGCACAGAGCGCGATACTGAACTCGATTTAAATCAACTTGAAGAAATTGCTGCGTACTTCCGTGATGTTCGCAAAAAGTATGCGGCATTTGAAGGCAGCTTAAAAGGGGTTGATGGTCGAATTTTACTAGCACAAGTGCCTGGCGGCATGTTAACTAACATGGAAAACCAGCTTAAAGAGCAAGGTGCAGCAGATAAATTAGACCAAGTATTACTTGAGATCCCGCGTGTTCGTGAAGACTTAGGGTTCATTCCGCTTGTTACACCCACCTCACAAATAGTAGGAACACAAGCGGTACTTAATGTATTAACTGGTGAGCGTTATAAAACAATCACTAAAGAAACTGCCGGTGTACTTAAAGGTGAATATGGTGCGACACCAGCGCCAATGAATAAAGAGCTGCAAGAACGCGTCCTTGATGGTGCTGAACCGATTACTTGTCGCCCTGCTGATAAACTTGAGCCTGAACTTGAGAAATTAGAAGCCGAGCTTTTAAAAGAAGCCAAAGAGCAAGGCTTAGAGCTTGCTGATGAAGTGATTGATGATGTGCTTACTTATGCATTATTCCCGCAAATTGGCTTGAAGTTTATTAAAAACCGCCATAACCCTGATGCATTTGAAGCAGTTCCAACAGCTGAAACTGCCCAGACTGAAAGTAAACAACCTACGTCAGGCAAAAATGCCGTTAAAGCTGAGCAGTATAGCGTAAAAGTTGATGGGAAAGTTTACGATGTCGTAGTAGCGCAAGGTGGTGAGCTTAAAGAAGTTACTCTTAAAGACAGCGAATTAATTCCACAATCGGCATCAGCGTCAGCGGGTGAAACGCTCAATGCGCCATTGGCGGGTAATATCTTTAAAATTAAGGTAAAGCCGGGCCAAACGGTAAATCAAGGCGATGTGGTTATCATTATGGAAGCAATGAAAATGGAAACCGAAGTCCGTGCTGCACATACAGGCACTGTCGCTGAAATCTTAGTAGCCGAAGGTGACTCAGTTACCACTGGCGATGCTATGATTTCGTTAGCGTAGGGGATAGAAGATGGATGGTCTTTTAAACCTTTGGCATGCAACGGGTATAGCAAACTTTACCTTTCCTGCTTTGATTATGATTGCCGTAGGGTGTTTATTGCTGTATTTGGCAATTGCACGTAATTTTGAGCCGTTGCTGCTTTTACCCATTGGCTTCGGCGCTATTTTGACAAACATTCCAGTTGCTGGGTTATCTGACCCAGGTGGGCTTTTATATTATGTTTATCACATTGGTATCGACTCAGGTGTTTTTCCACTGTTGATCTTTATGGGGGTGGGTGCATTAACAGATTTTAGTGCTTTAATTGCAAACCCTCGCATGTTGTTATTGGGGGCTGCTGCTCAGTTTGGTATTTTTGCAACCTTATTTGGTGCCATTTTACTTAACTTTATTCCAGGTTTTGAGTTTACCCTGCAAGATGCATCCGCTATCGCTATTATCGGTGGTGCAGATGGTCCAACGGCAATATTTTTAGCGTCGAAATTGGCTCCTGATTTATTAGGTGCCATTGCAGTAGCTGCTTATTCGTACATGGCATTGGTTCCTATAATTCAACCGCCCATCATGCGAGCTTTAACAACGCCTGAAGAGCGCCAAATTCAAATGCCACAATTACGTGCTGTGTCGAAAACTGAGAAGATTATTTTCCCGCTTATGGTATTGAGCCTAACTATTTTGTTCTTACCAGCGGCAACCCCTCTTGTTGGCATGTTTTGTTTAGGTAATTTAATGCGAGAGTCTGGTGTTGTTGACCGTTTAAGTAATAGTGCGCAAAACGAGATCATTAACATTACCACTATTTTCTTAGGTCTTGCTGTTGGCTCAAAACTGGCTGCCGATAAGTTCTTAACTGTCGAAACGATAGGTATTTTAGTACTTGGTGCATTGGCTTTTGCCATTGGTACAGCGTCTGGTGTCTTTATGGCAAAAGGCCTCAATAAGATTTCTAAATCACCTATTAACCCGCTAGTAGGGGCTGCTGGAGTGTCAGCCGTTCCAATGGCTGCGCGTGTTGTTAATAAAGTAGGCCTTGAAAGTAACCCGCATAATTTCTTGTTAATGCATGCAATGGGGCCAAATGTTGCAGGGGTACTAGGCAGTGCTGTTGCAGCTGGTATTTTGTTAGCGATTGTAGGTTAATAAATCGATTACACATTTTACTTCCAACCGACTGGCGCAGTAATTTTACTGCGCTTTTTTTTGCCTATAGACTGGTTACATTACCGTCTACATTAGGAAGCCACCATGAATATATTTGTTATCTTACTTTGCTTGTTTATTGCCTTGGTTATTCTGGTGCCGTTACTTGAAAAGTACCATTCAAAACTGGGCCTTGATGGCGCAACTAAATACGCTAAGTACATTTGGCCTCTGGTGATGATCTCAATGGTTATTCAGCTTATTTATTTACTCGTAAGGTAATTTAGGGCCAAGCACAAAAAAGCCGCTACAACGTGCAGCGGCTTTGTCATTATTAATTAGCTTATTTGCTTAAGGCTAATTGCATTTCACGGTTACGCTGTAATTGCGCTAAGAAGTTATCTGCAATAGGTTTAAATTTGGCTAACTCATCACGAGGCAAGGGTTCTGATTTAGGTAGTTTTACCGTTTTAGGGTTACGGTGTACACCATTTACCAAAAACTCATAATGTAAGTGTGGGCCTGTTACACGACCAGTAGCACCGACCGTACCAATTTTTTGGCCTTGCTTCACTTTCTGACCCGTTTTAACCATTTTTTTGTTTAAGTGTAAGTACTTAGTCACGTATTGAGTGCCATGGCTAATAAAAACATAGTTACCGTTGTACTTACTGTAGCCTGCCTTAAGCACTTTACCATTACCAGCTGAAACAACCGGTGTGCCAGTGCGTGCGGCATAATCGATACCGTTGTGTGGCTTAACTGTCTTTGTTACAGGGTGTAAACGGCGTGGGTTAAAGCTAGAGCTAATATATTTAAAGTTAACTGGTGCACGCAAGAAGGCTTTTTTCATGCTACGGCCTTCAGGAGTGTAAAAGTTACCATCTGTATGACGAATTGCTGTGTAGCGCTCGCCTTGGTTAATAAATTCTGCGGCAATAATTTTACCGTCGCCAATGTATTCACCATCAACATAATGTGCTTCGTAAATTAAACCGAATTGGTCGCCATTACGAATATCATTGGCAAAATCGACATCCCAACCAAAAATATCAGCAAAGTTCATAATTTGACGTTCGCTAAGGCCTGCGGCAATACCTGATGTCCAAAAGCTGCTATTAATCTCTCCACCGGCTGATTTACTCAGCGTTTCTATCTCTTTACTATCGATAGAGGTGTCGTAGTTACCTTCTTCGTTTAAGGTAACGTATAAGGTATCTGTTTTTGAGATAACATAGCGAAGCTGTGCTAATGAGCCATCTTCTGCGGTTGCAAAGCTTAATACTTCACCTGGATGAATTTTTGTCAGTTTACGCGTTTCAGCGTTTGTATTGATTAGCTTGTGTAATGTTTGTGCTGAAAAACCTGCACGTTTAAAAATAAGTGCTAAATTATCGCCATTGCGAACTTCATGGTCGATAAGGTCGTATTCTGGAAGTTTAGCTGCTGCTTGCTCAGAATTTAATTCAGTCAGTTTTTCGTTATCGTCAACTTTAACTTGTAATTCGTAGCGCTTGCCAATCTCAAGTGCATTCGCACTGTTATCCTTTGATGCGGTGGCTTTTTCCGAAGGTAATAATGCTAAGCCAGCAATAGCAGAAACCAAACCGAGAATAAGCAGTTTGTGTTTTTTGGGGAGTTTGTGCACAACGTGAACCATAACGTGCCTTTTTCTGCTGTCAAGAAAATTAATTACTAATATTGCAGGATATACCTAAAATAGAGCAAATACCAGAGTTTTGTAGATTTAAACTGGCGCTATTTTACGCTAGAATTAGTAGGCGCGTTAAACTTTTTTGATTAAATTTGCAGCAGATGCCAAGAGTTAAACTAATTATGCATTAGTTAACTAAAGTACCTTCATTAAAATGCAATAACGCGGTATAAAGAACAATCACGCGCGCTGCCTTCGGGGCTTTTACTTAACACGGTTAAGTTAGCTTTATTTTTGTGCAGTATTTCTGGCGCTAACTAGCTAAATTTTAATGTTTTAGTTCTATTTTAACCCTAATAGGCCACCACGCCCGGTAAGCTGAATTTTTGGAGTAATACACAGTGGATTTACAAACCGCTCTAGCTGAGATAAAACGCGGTGCAGAAGAGATATTAATTGAAGACGAATTAGTTGAAAAATTAAAGTCTGGTAAGAAGTTAAAGATCAAAGCGGGTTTCGATCCAACTGCGCCTGATCTACATTTGGGTCACACAGTACTTATCAATAAAATGAAAACCTTCCAAGACCTAGGTCATGAAGTGATTTTCTTGATTGGTGATTTCACAGGTATGATTGGTGATCCAACGGGTAAAAACGTGACACGTAAACCGTTAACCCGTGATGACGTGCTTGCAAATGCCGAAACATATAAAGAGCAAGTATTTAAGATTCTTGATCCTGCTAAAACAACGGTTGCATTTAACTCTACGTGGATGGAGACATTAGGTGCTGCGGGCATGATCAAACTGGCTGCGCGTCAAACAGTAGCACGTATGCTAGAACGTGATGACTTTAAAAAGCGTTATGCCGGTGGCCAATCTATTGCAATCCACGAATTTTTATATCCACTTGTTCAAGGTTGGGACTCAGTTGCATTAGAAGCAGACGTTGAACTAGGTGGTACTGATCAACGTTTTAATTTACTAATGGGTCGTGAGTTACAAAAAGACGAAGGTCAAAAGCCACAAACAGTGCTAATGATGCCGCTGCTTGAAGGGACTGACGGCGTACAAAAAATGTCTAAATCATTAGGCAACTACATTGGTATTACTGATGAACCAAACGATATGTTTGGTAAAGTGATGTCAATTAGTGATGAGCTAATGTGGCGTTACTATGACTTACTAAGTGCGTTATCTATTGAAGAAATTGCTGCGCTTAAGCAACGCGTTGCAGAGGGTGTTAATCCGCGTGATATTAAGATTGAACTGGCTAAAGAATTAATTGCGCGTTTCCACAGCGCAGATGCAGCCGAAGGTGCACACCAAGATTTCATCAAACGATTCCAAAAAAATGCTTTACCAGATGAAATCCCTGAAGTGACTGTAACCATCGCTGAAGAGTCGGTCTTTATCACTAATTTGCTAAAAGAAGCAAACTTAGTAGCGAGTACGTCTGAAGCAATGCGAATGATCAAGCAAGGCGCAGTTAAAATTAATGGTGAAGAAAAAGTAACAGATACTAAGCTTGAAGTTGCAAAAGGTACCACTGAGATTTACCAAGTAGGTAAACGTAAGTTTGCAAAGATCACGGTTGCTTAATACTTCCATACTAAGCAAAACAAAAAACCAGCTTCGGCTTAATGCAGATCAGTTAAGGAAAAACCAATAAAATAAAGGGTTACAGCGATGATTTATAAAAATCTTACTGAAGCCCTTTTGCTATATGGTCTTTAGCTAATTTTGTCCCCACCTGCTTTAAGCAGCTTTAACTGAATA
>NZ_JACDWU010000014.1:0-252 GCF_016464045.1 Pseudoalteromonas sp. bablab_jr011
ATTTTAGAGAAATGCTTGAAAGCTCAAGGAGCAATGACGACTTTAAAAGGACGTGGGAGTATGAAACAAATTGGTTAAAGTTGACTGATAACATCTTGTCACAGTTAAAATGCAGCGCTGCGAGATATTAGTTACTTAAAAGGTTTATTTGGCATTGTAATTGGGCTACGCAGCGATCATTTAAAAATGTCATATTAGGCTCGCTTTAACTATCAAGTTTGGCACTGAGACATATCCAACGATTAAACCTTA
>NZ_JACDWU010000134.1:0-320 GCF_016464045.1 Pseudoalteromonas sp. bablab_jr011
GATTAACAACCAAATTTGCTTGGTGACAATAGCGTTTTGGACCCACCTGATTCCATGCCGAACTCAGTAGTGAAACGAAACAGCGCCGATGATAGTGTGGCATTTGCCATGTGAAAGTAGGACATCGCCAGGCTCCTAATTCAGTCGAAAGACTTTAAATTTAAAAATTAATAATAAGAAAATTGAAAAGAATTTTCTTGGTGACAATAGCGTTTTGGACCCACCTGACCCCATGCCGAACTCAGTAGTGAAACGAAACAGCGCCGATGATAGTGTGGCATTTGCCATGTGAAAGTAGGACATCGCCAGGCTCCTAATTA
>NZ_JACDWU010000135.1:0-110709 GCF_016464045.1 Pseudoalteromonas sp. bablab_jr011
AAGCAGGTGGCCGATATAGAACGTGCGCTAAACGCCAGACCTAGAAAGTGCCTAGGTTACAAACAGCCTGTCGTTGTGTTTAACGAATTACGCAATGCGGCCTAATTTAGCGAGTGGTGCACTTCGGGGTTGAATTCGCGTTGTTAATATTTAAAGTAAATTTTAATAATAGAAATTCCCAATCTATAAATTTAAGTTTGGTAAAGGAAAATGAGCATTTTGAGGCTGCATTTTCCCAAACTTAAATAACTCTGATCATGATTTGATAACTGGTAATGAAGATTGTGACAGTTTTAATGAAGTCTGTGACAGGTAATTAAGATTGTGACAATCTAGCCAGTAGAACACTAAAAAGGCGAACCAAATGGTTCGCCTTTTTGTTAACTCGTTTTTACCAAAAATGAGTTAACGTAAATGCTCTAATGGCGGTTTTGAGCGATGAAAAGACGCTTGTAGAGAGTTATGGTGATCAGCTCAACTTTATGTTGCAGACATTCAGCCAGCTCATTTCAGTATGAAATTTGTTAGTTATTCTCTCGCTATATTTACATCATCTGCAAAACACTAATCAGATTAGTTTTCTGAAAAATACATATCTAATTATTTAGTTGCAAAACCAGAGTCCGATCACTTAATGTATAAAACACAATGAAGATAATATATTTATTTTTAAAATTAGTTCTATCCAATTTAAGGAAGGAAAATGATTGGCTCAATATGGAATAAATGGGATTTACACGTTCATTCGCCATTCACGCATCAGAACAATCAATATAATGGCACAACTATCGAAAATTATGTTGATGCTTTAATTACTAATGATATTGCCCTTGTTGGTGTGACTAATTACTTTTATTTTGCAGATAATGAGCTTGAAGTCATTCGTGAAGAGATAGCCAAAAAAGGCGCTGATATTACTGTTTTAGGTAATGTTGAGTTTAGATTAACCCAACCTAATAAAGACGGAGAGTGGATAAATGTTCATTGTATTTTCGCAGAACATATTACCAGTGCTCAAATAAATGAAGCCTTATCTAAATTTCAAATTGCTAATACAGGAGGTTTTCAACAAGCAATTTATTGCTGCCAAAATTCATTTACTCAAAACGGAATTAAACCTTCCGATGTTACGGTTAATTTTGAAAGTTTAATTGAACACATGAAAATAAGTTTTCGATTTGGTGTCGATTATCTCATTGCTGTATGTCCAAATGGTTATGGTGGTTTTAGACCAAAGAGAGAAGGTCGTTCTATTGCAATGGCGATAGAAATAGAGAAAAAAGGTCAGCTATTACTTGGTACTAAAGATGATCGGGAATTTTTCTTAAACTGTCTGGATAGGTATGAAGGTGCTGTACCTAAACCTGTTTTTTGCTGCTCTGATGCACATGGTTTTATAAGCGATCCCAAAAATGGCAGGTTTTCTGTTGGTGAAAACTATACGTGGGTAAAAGCAAAGCCAACGTTTGAAGGGCTAAGGCAGGCATTAATTGAACCAGAAATTAGAGTTCAACAATCAGATGATTTTATTGAAAAAACGTTTATAAAACCTAAATTCACTTCAATTCAGTTAAATGGTGAAATTTTTACTGGTCAAGCAATTAAATTCCTACCGCAAACTATTCCGTTAAACCCTAATATGGTGGCAATTATTGGGGGGCGTGGTACAGGGAAAAGCTTGTTTCTAGACTCAATGCATTCAATGTTTAATCATCAAGCAGTATTTACTAATGCTCGTAGGGTTGAGGTTAATAGTTTGAAGATTACTTTTGACCAAGGTGATGGTACTGAGCTGGTGTTTAACTCATTAGATGATACATATTCATATCTGCACGTATCTCAGGGGGATATTCAAAACTTCAGCCAAGAGCCGAGCCAATTGAGTGACGAAATAAAACGAATGCTAGGTATTCATGGAGCAACTTTCGATTCAGTGACATCAAATGCAATTACTGAAAATATAGGCAAATATAGGAGTTTTGTTCAATATTGGGAGTTATCTGATGACGTTGGCAACAGGCTCAATACTCCTACGTATCAAAACGCCATTAAAGAGAAATTTATTAAATTAATGGCAACTATAACTAACCCTCAAAATAAGCAACATATTGAACAATATCAAATTAACCTGAAGTCGATAAACGAAAAACAGTTATTTATTAATGAACTAAGAGAGGTTCAAGCAGCAATAACTAGGTCTATAAATGATATTAATAATAGTTTAGGTAGTGTTAATCTCAAGCTATTGAAACCAAACCAAATCCCCTTACTTAACACTACTGCTACAAATGACAAAATCACCTCCAATATTTTGCAATTTGAAAGTGAAATTGAACAGTTAAGTACTGGTAACTCAGCGATTGTTGTAGCTTTTCAACAACAAGGGATAAATCAGGACATATCATCGTTATTGGATAAGATTTCTGAGTACCAATTGGCTATTGATACAGCAGATTCCAAACTTCAGGAAATACAAACTAAGACAGAACAATATCATGACTATGTTAAATCAAGAGCAGAATTAGCTTCATCGTACCGTAACTACTTAATTGAAGAAAAATTGAAAGTAGATGACAAATTTCAATCGCTAAAATTAGAAAAAAAACATTGGAATGATGAGCAAAATGAATTGGTTGCTTCTATGTTGGATGAAATCAATATCAATGGCAGCATTATTTTTGATAGTAAAAAGTTTTATGAAGGGCTTGAAAGATGTCTAAACCGAGGAAAATTTAGGGCTACACAATCCAAAACAACAGCAAAACGTTTAGAAGAGATGTTTGCTATACGGCAATCCACTGCAATTGATGACTTTTTTAATTTGATAAAAGGGAATAAACAAATTGCTTGTGAAGGTGATGTGGATGAGCATGGGCAACAAGTACTAATTTCGATTGAAGATTTTTTTTGGAGATCAGAGTTTTTCAATCAAGGTGGAAGATTCGAGCTACTTAACTATTTGTTCTCACCTGAAAGCATGAAAACATTCCTTTATGTTAATGCTGAATTTGAATATAAAGGTAAAACAGTAGATAAACTGAGTGTGGGTCAAAGAGGTACATTCTATGTCTGTCTTAAATTAGCGACAGATCCATTTGGCAGCCCTTTTGTATTTGATCAACCTGAAGATGACTTGGACAATGATTTTATCATGAGCCAGTTAGTGCCATTATTCAGGAAAATTAAGAAATATCGTCAGGTCATTATAGTTACACATAATGCAAACTTAGTTGTTAATACTGATGCAGAACAGATAATTGTAGCTAACAACGAGAGCGAAGTTATCAGTTATAATTCCGGTGCATTAGAAGATGGGACGATTGCAGATGGAGTAGGCACTAAAGCGAGTATTTGTAATATACTCGAAGGGGGTAGCTATGCTTTTGAAAAACGTGAGCGTAAATATGGAATTCAAGCATTAGTTTGAATACTGCATCACCATTTTCACTCATGATTTTTTGAAGTGATTGATTATTTGAAATTTGAGTTTAATGGCCACTTTTGTGAGGTGCAGCTTTAAATTCAATTTTCTGAGATTCATATGTCACAAACTTAATTTTAGATAATTGATAATTCAAAAACCATAGTGTAAAGTCAGTCACAATCTTCATTAGTTAAATTAGTTAACTATTTTATAGAAAAATTTGATTTTTAGTCACAAACTTCATTTCTAGTCATCATGATTAAATTCAAATGCCAAAAAGCCGTTGCAGCAATGTAACGGCTTTTTTGTTGGAGAAAGTTAGCGAGTTGCGAGGGGAAAGTTACGAGGAACGAGTTTCGAGATGTGAGTTGTAGGAGGCGTTTTAACGCCGAAAAAAGAGTTATTAGATATCAGTCGTCAGAAGTCAGATTAAGAATACAAGTTAGCGAGGGAGCGAGTTAGCAAGGGGAAAACGTATATAAGCTAGTTTGTGCCTGCACATAGCTTAGGCTAAACACGATACCGTAGGCGTGAAATTTATTTCGCGAGTAAATTAGAGTAAAGTCAAAAAGCAAGACCTGACCCCATTTCTTTCCCCAGAGTAAAGCGCAACACAGCTGGCTATTCAGTATTTTGTTTTAAGTTATAAAAACGATTAAATATCAAAATACTAGGTAGACAAATGAGGATAGGTGTCTAACATCAATTTAAAGTGAAGATAGGGAAGTTCTAAAACACACTGTTTTTATGCGGTAGTGAATAAACCGACCTTCAATGAACATGAGTTAGCTTTATAAAATATGCTGCGTAAAATGCCATAACTCGAATGGCGAGCTACTGTAACTAGGGAGTGCAAGTATGGGAATCTTTGAGCGCTATTTATCTGTGTGGGTCGCGATATCTATTGCCGCTGGGGTTGCGTTAGGCATTGTTTATCCGCCTTTGTTTGAAGCGATTGCAAAGCTCGAAGTTGCGCACGTCAACGTGGTTGTTGCTGTTTTTATTTGGGTGATGATTTACCCAATGATGGTGCAGGTCGACTTTTCAACCATTAAAGAGGTCGGTAAAAACCCGCAAGGCCTAGTATTAACCTTGGTGATTAATTGGCTTATTAAGCCGTTCTCTATGGCTGCATTAGGGTGGCTGTTTTTCGAAGGATTGTTTGCCGATTTTGTTTCACCAGAAACGGCTCAAGAATATATTGCGGGTATGATTTTACTGGGGGTAGCCCCTTGTACTGCGATGGTGTTTGTGTGGTCGCAATTAACAAAGGGCGATGCTAATTACACCTTAGTGCAAGTGTCGGTAAACGATATCATCATGATTTTTGCTTTTGCTCCTATTGCTGGTTTATTGCTCGGTGTGACAGATATTCATGTACCGTGGGGCACCTTGTTTATATCTGTCGTGTTGTACGTGTTATTGCCTTTAATCGCGGGTGTACTTACACGAAAAAGTATTAATCGTTCAGGGCGAGACGAAGCGTCTATTGCTGGCTTATTGGATAAGTTAAAGCCGTTTTCTGTTATTGGCTTGTTGGCAACCGTGGTACTTTTATTTGGTTTTCAGGCGAATACAATTATTGAGCAACCATTAAATATTGTATTAATTGCCATCCCATTAATTCTTCAAACTTACGGTATTTTCATTATTGCTTACTTTATTGCGGTAAAACTTAAGCTTAAGCACAGCATTGCAGCACCCGCTTGTTTAATTGGCACCTCAAATTTCTTTGAGTTGGCGGTAGCCGTAGCAATTTCTCTTTTTGGCTTACATTCTGGTGCGGCATTAGCAACGGTGGTTGGCGTGCTTGTTGAAGTACCCGTTATGCTTTCGCTTGTAGCTATTGTGAATAAAACTAAACATTGGTTTACCGAATAATAGAGATTTAGCACCTAAACTAGACTGTAAACGTGAAATTTATTTTGAGCGGAGGAGCTTTCTATATGATTATCAGGTCCTTCTTTTTGCCAAACCCCTTTACCAATCTATAACCTACACTATGCACCGTAGGCGTGAAATTTATTTCGCGCGATGTCTACTTTATCGGGGTCAGATCATTCATCTGACTTCTAACGACTGATATCTAATATCTCCTTTTTTGTTCGGCGTTAAAACGCCTCCTACGACTCGAATCTCGTTCCTTGCAACTCGCCCCTAAAACCAGTTAGTTTGTTTTCGATCATTGCGCTATAAGGTACTCAAATCTATACTTTTTTGTATCGATGTTGATTAATAATATCAGTACTTTATAAGCGAATGGAAAATCTTACTATAGCCATGGCTGGGCTTACCGCCATTATTCTTTTTATTTTTGGTCTCGAGAACTTTTCTCGGGAGATCGAGAATATATCTGGCGAGCACTTTCGTAAGTCGTTAAGTCGCGCAACGAATATTCCCATTTTAGGGGTGTTAATTGGTGCGGTGGTGACGGCTTTTATTCAATCGAGCTCTGCAACCTCGGTGATCACTATTAGCCTGGTAAATGCCGGGGTGTTAACGTTTAAAAACAGTGTTGGTATTATCTTCGGTTCGAACGTGGGCACCACCATCACAGCTCAGCTGGTGGCTTTTAAGCTAACTGTGTTTGCCCCTGTGATCATTATTATTGGCTTTTTTCTGTCGCTGACTCGTAACCGTTTTTCAATATTTGGAAAGGCTATTTTCTATTTCGGCTTTGTGTTTTTTAGCCTTAACCTGATTTCTTCGTCACTTGCGCCGCTGCAAAATAACCCCGCATTAATTGAAATTTTAACGCAGCCGCAAAATCCGCTTATCGCGATTTTAGTGGGCTGTGTATTTACTGCTATGGTGCAGTCGAGCTCGGTAACAACGGGGTTGGCAATCGTATTTACACAACAAGGTATTTTGGGGCTTGAGAATGCCGTGCCACTTATTATGGGCGCGAACATTGGCACCACGGCTACAGCCATGATTGCGGTGTTTGGCATGGATATCGCCGCGAAAAAAGCCGCGCTTAGTCACTTTTTGTTTAATGTGGGTGGGGTGCTGTTGTTTCTGCCTTTCATTTTACTGTTTGGTAATAAGTTAAGTGAAATCAAGATGGAGCCAGCAATTGCGTTGGCGAATATTCATTTTATTTTTAATGTGGTTGCCAGCTTGGTTTTTATTCTTTTTCTTAATCCTTTTACGCGATTTGTGGATTTTCTGCTTGGCGAAGGCAAAATGGATTTTGAACGTCTTGAGTTACCTACCTACCAAGAAGATGAAGAGTTTCAGCACGTTGTTGATAAACTGGAGTCGGGGAACCAACAACTGCTTAACTTTTTGAAAGAGAATTACAACCAAGTCACGCTTAGCCTAGAAACAAACTTTAAGGGTATTCAAGACACCGCGCAAAAGCGCTTGGAATATGCCAGTTTTGTTGAAAAGGAATACATTACTTATTTCACGACTATTGTTAGTAAAATCAATGATGAAGAGCAGTCACGAGAATTAATGCTGCAAATTAATCGCTTTGATTATTTGTTTCAAATTCACGACTCCATCATCGATCTGTTTGAAAGCAAACGCATTATGAATGAGCAATTTATTGAGCTAAAAAGCGATATATTGATTTTGATCCGCGAACTTTCGAGCGATACGCTTACCCTGTTTACCCATACGAGTGAGCACCTTGAACAACCTAAAAATGATGAAATAGAAAAAGCAGCGAAGTCACTGCAATTGCACCTTAATCAAGCGCAGCGAAAGTTGTTAATGCTGCTTGCCGATACCAATAGAAAAGACGCTGGCGCGCTGACAAATTTTGTGACTTACTCGCAACGACTTAAAGATAAACTATTGAACTTACATAAAATGTATTCACATAAAAATGCCGAATTATAGTGTAAACATGACTCAAGCTGTGTTGAGTGAATTGATAAATGACATATGTTTGGGTATGTATTAATTGCTTTAGGTGTTTTGATCAGTAAGCTGACAGTGCGGGTATTCAAGCGTACGGAGCGCATATTCTGTACGCTTGAATCTGGCTTTATTGAATTAAGCTTACTTGTTTTACATAGGTGTCGGTTTGCAAACCAAAATGCCCTAAAACATAAGTGTAAGTGGCGTTTTCATTCCATAAACGGCTGCTGTGTATACCGTACACATAACATGTGCCCGTTGAGCATACGATTTGATCAGAGTAACTCTTTATAGAATACACTTTGTCGCCCAATGCCTCGCCATAAATACTGTTGAGTAAGGGGCTACCCACCGACAAACCATAGTAACCACATGTACTATTCCACACGTTGTACGGGTAAACGCCGCAGCTTAATAAGCCGCGAGCTGCACCGGCTACACCAACGAAGGTATCAACGTATGCTGCCATGCCTAATTTATAAATTTGTTGTGCGGCCAGTGTGACCCCCATTGAATGACCAATAATATCAATTTGACCTGTGCATGATTGGTTAATAGCCGTAAGAATGGCGTTGCGTACTGGTGTTTCTTCACTGCCATTGTGATCATTGCAACTAGCGCAAGATTTTGAGCCCCAATCTGGGGTGAAAATTTCACTACTAGCATACCCTTTTCGTTTTAATTCATTGATGGTGTTGTTCCAGCTAGAGGGGGATGCAGTGTTGCCATGCACCAGTACCACATTATCTCTACATGCTGCAAAAGCAGTTGTACACATACCCAAGCAGAGGGTAAATAAAGTGAGTAGGCGTTTCATTGAGTGTTCTCCTGTTTAACAATTATTTTACAACGTATGAAATTTAAACAGGGCTGGATATAGTACTTTCGTGCAGCAGCACTATTTCGTAATATGCAATGCATGATTTTTTATTTTGCTAACCGCTAACCGCTAACCGCTAATCGCTAACCGCTAATCGCTAACCGCTAATCGCTAACCGCTAATCGCTAACCGCTAACCTCTCTCCCAAAACCTAATAATTTGTACTTAAAAACAACACTAAAGTTAAATAATTGTAAATATTTTCTTGCAATCGTACCTGTTTAGTCTATTTTCTGATCGGAGGTCACTCCTCCAACCTGATAGATATAATTACAATCAACAGGAACACACATGAAAATAAAAACACTCTCACTAGTGCCGGCATTAGTACTGGCCGCGGGTATGAGCCACAGCGCGTTTGCGGCGCAAGGGGTTGCATTTGTTCACGGCACAGGCCAGCAAACAGATGCATATAACGACTATTGGACAGGCAGTTTTGTTAATACGGTACGCCAAGGTTTACCAAACACCAGTAACTACACGGTGATCAATTGTGACTTTGAGCAGTATATGTGGGCCGATGGGGCCGCGGGCTGTTTAGCTGGGCAGCTAACCACATTTATAAATAATAAAAATATTACTGACTTAACACTGATCACTCATTCTAACGGTGGCAATGTGGTGCGTTGGATTTTATCGAACCCGACATGGGACAGCCGTTTTCCAAATATTATTAATAAAGTAACGCGCACCATTGCACTGGCTCCATCAAGTGGTGGCACGCCGTTGGCTGATGCGGTTGTTGCGGGCAACTCGTTTGAGCAAAGCTTAGGGTGGTTACTGGGCTATGGCAACGATGCAGTAAAACAACAACAAGTATCGTGGATGGCATCGTATAACGCTCAGTGGTTGTACGGCACACCAAACCGCCCAAGTTTACCATCTCGTTTTGAAACGGTTGTCGGCAGTGATGTTGATTCGGCTGTGTGGGATAGCGATAGTTATTGCGGCGGATACCAAAATCAAGTGGCACTTGAAGTGACACAAAATTGGTTAGACAGCTGTTCAGATGGTTTTTTAAATTGTAGCTCTCAGTCGCTAGCGGGGGTGGTGTGGTTTACAGATAAATCACGCACGAAAGGCAGTGAGCCTTTAAGCCACCAGCAAAGTCGTCGCAATTGTTTTGGCTTGCCAGACATGATTAAAAATCGAATTTAGGAGCCAGACAATGATCAATAATTTAAGCAAAATATGTGCTGCAATACTGCTTGTGAGCTCTGCGGCAAATGCAAATGAGCAAACCGTTTATCAATTTCCTGAGGTTCAATCGGCGTCTGTAGCGCAGTTACAAATGCTTGAAAAAGACAGCGTAGAGTATTGGCAACGCGTGTCAGGCAAAGAGCTAAAGCGCGGTGTACCGGTGTTTGTGAACCAAGCGGAACATTTTATTCGTATCGCCCCTAAAGCGCGTTTTGAGAGCGGTGAAGTGTTTAAACCTCGCGGCTTGCAGCTCGATAAGTTTTCAGTGAGTGATGCCAATGCGCAACAGCTGCCAATGCACGCTATTGCAGCGCGTGAGCAAATGCAAAATGCCGGTTTTACTGATGGCAGTGTTGGCCTTAAGCTTGGCCAAGTTAACGCTAAGGCAATGTTAAAAACAAGCCAAGCGCTTAACGACAACGACACCTACTTAGTACATGTTATTGAAAAAGGCTCGCGTAACGCCTTACATGCCAAAACGCAATTTAAAGTAAACGACCAGCAGCAGCGCGTAGGCATGCAGTTGAGTATGGGGCAAAAGCGCGTTAAAGATAACGAGGTGCAACTTAGCTTATACAGCCCTGAAGGCGAGCAACTTGATGTACGCTATGAAAATGGTGAGGCAGTTTTCACATACCCGCTTGAAACCCTCGGTGCAGCAAATGGCTATTATGAGCTTGAGGCGAATGTCGAAACAAAAGTAAATGGGCAAACTGTAAAACGCTCTATAAAAATGCCGTTTGTGAACAGTTCGCAAACCATTACTATGGATAATGCTAAAGTTACGGCACTTGGCAACAACCAGTACCAAGCATGGGTGCCTGTGCAAGTTACTGACTCTGGGCGTTACGCTATTCGTGCCACTTTAACCGGTAAAGGCGATAAGGGCGAACGCGTAAAACTAGCAACAGTAGAAGTGGCTAAGCAAATAGACAACTATGATCAATTTATGATGCCATTTTCTGTTTCAAAAGCTGCTAAAGCCCCGTTTGAGCTGGTGGATATTGAACTTACCGACCAAACGCGAATGTTAAAGTTTGCACAGGGGCAATAAACACAACTAACCAATTTGTAAGCCGGTGCATAAACCGGCTTTTTTGTGCCTTAAGGCTGAGCTATAAAGCAAATGACCCCCCTAAGTAAGTTGATTACACCACTTAATCACTAAAGCCATTTCAGCTGTATCAAAGTATTTTAAGTTACTTGAAGTCGTGAAATTTATTTCGCACTAAAGGGCTAAATATCTGTTTAATAATGCGCCTTTTATGTTTAAGATAAAATTTGGACATAAAAATGTGGGACTGACAATTTTACTAAGGAAAGGGAATGCCAGGTATTTATTTAGCAGTATTGGCCAATATTGGCTTTATAGCTTTCATTGTTTTGCTCTTAACGTTACTTAAAAAAGTGACCATTAGCCCTCGTTGGTTATGCATATCATTAGTCATTTTTATTTGTTATTGCTTCGCCTTATTTAATGGTAAAGCGATTATTCCACTCGACGTATTGTTCTCAGATCTTAGGTGGAATTGGTCAGGAAAAATAGCCGCCATTATACTCTGGGGGTGTGTATTACTTGCTTTAATTCGCTTTAAAAAAGACTTTAAAATTAAAGAGGCTGGTTTTACCTTTAAGCAAAATGAAGGCTCTATTGAACCTGCGTTTATGATGATGGGTTTGTTTATCATTTTGCAGGTAGTTATCACCCTGATTTTAGGAAGCGATCCTAACTATGATCTTGAAACATTACTGTATCAAGCAGTCATCCCCGGATTTGATGAAGAGCCTATGTTTAGAGGGGTATTATTGTTTTGTTTTTCTTTAGCAGTTATATCTACGCGTTTTAACTTGCTGGGTGCGCCAATAAATGTTGCTGGTTTACTGTTGGTTTTACTATTTGGTTTAGCGCATGGGGTCATGTATAGCGAGGGAGAATGGTTTTTTTCTACCTTTAGAATCGCATTAACGAGCACCTATGGTTTTATTTTACTGTGGTTAAGAGAGCGTACAGGCAGCCTTGTATTTCCTATTTTGGCGCATAATTCGGTGAACTTAGTTGGGCAGTTAGTGTAGCCGCAACGAGATTACTGTGTTTATAGGCGCTGGGCGCGTTACTTTAACCATTCACGGTTAAGCCTCTTTTAGGGTTAACCGTGATTTGGGATGCTTTTTGTAGCCGTGAAATTTATTTAGCGCCAAAGAGTCTTAATCCGCATTTTGTGGCTTTAACGTTTAGCCTTCACCCTAGATTCTACAGCCTGTTATCTTTTAAACTGTCATAAACACATTATCTTAGAGAATACGTTGAATTACTTGGCTCATCTTTATTTAGCAAAACCAACGGCTGATTCGCATTTTGGCAATCTGTTGGGAGATTTTGGTGGGCGTAGGCATTTGGCACAGTTACCTAAGCCCGTTAAGTTTGGCCTTGAAAATCACTACCTCGTTGATAAATTTACTGATACGCATCCACTCGTTAAAGAGGCCAAACAGTACTTTTCACCTGCACGTAAACGCTTTGCCAGTGTTGCAATTGATGTGGCGTTTGATCATTTTTTAATTCAACATTGGTCGCGTTTTAATAGCCAACCATTGCATGACTTTAAACACATGAGTTATTCGCTTTTAAATGCGCGACGCGCCATGATGCCTTTGCGTATGCAGCATGTTGTAAAAAGCATGACTGAAAACGACTGGTTTAAAGAGTACGAAACTCTCGATGGAGTAGGTCTTGCGCTCGATAACATTGCACGACGCATTCGCTTTGCTAATAACTTTGCGGGCGCAGCTGAAGACATTGCCCGTCATTACCATGATTTAGACGCCGTGTTTTTAGCTTTCTTCCCTGAATTGGTTGAACATGTGAAACAGCAGGCGATTGAAAAGCTGTAAGCAACTATAAATACCGAATTAAAACCCCCACGACGAAAGCCAGTTATGCCAAGATTACAATGGCCTGTTGCTTAATCGTTGCTGTAAAATTGCGATGTGCGAAAGGTTTTTAAAAATTCACTCGTTAGTCCTCACAACCCCCTTAATTTAGTCATTCAATACTTTTGTAATATTTATATGGAAGGGGGTGGCGCTTTTTATTATGTTTAGTTATTATCTAAATGATAATGGTTGTTGTTTTCATGTTCATAAACATACCTTTGCCTGTAAGTTTACCCTCACTCAACGCAGTATCTTATGGGTTCTATTGACACTATTTGAGTAAGAACCTAACCGATTAAGCTGTATTTATACCCAAGAGATAGAATGACTATAATTAACCGATACCACTTGTCAGCCCTTTCAGTTGCTATTAGCACTCTTTTAACTCCTACTGTTTATGCAACAACAGCGTCACCGAATATAGAGAAAATATCTGTATCGGGTGTTAGGCAAGCGTTCCGTGGGGACATTCCTCTGAACGAACAACCACAAAGTGTTGAATTTATTTCTACTGAAAGTCTTGATGATGCGGGTGTGAACACGCTCACCGATATCTTTGATTTAACCCCAAGTATTGCTGAGCAAAATGATTTTGGCGGTTTATGGGAAAGCTTTGCTATTCGTGGATTAGTCGGTGATGAGAGTATTCCGTCAGGCTTTTTAATTAATGGTTATTCATCTGGGAGAAGCTTCAGCGGTACGCGTGATACGAGTAATATTGATTACGTAGAAGTAATGAAAGGACCGGGTTCTGCGCTTTATGGTCGTTCTGAGCCTGGCGGTACAATTAATATTATTACTAAAAAGCCACAGTTTGCACAGCAGGGTTATGTAAAAGTAACGGGGGGAAGCTGGCAAAATTACCGTGCAGAAGCCGACTATACTAACGCGCTTTCAGAGCACGTTGCTTTTAGAATAAACGGGGCTGTCGAAGATGGTGAAAGTTTCCGAGACTACCATGAGTCAAGTAAAAGGGTGGTTACTCCTTCAATATTATGGTTAATTTCAGACACATCAAAGTTAAATTATGAACTTGAGTATGTCGATCAAAGCACAACCTTTGACCGCGGTATTGTTGCCATTGATGGAAAAATTGATTCATTACCCATTGAGACTTTTTTAGGTGAACCCAGTGACAAGCCAACAGAGGTCGATGCTATTTCTCATCAACTTACTTTTGAACACCAAATTGGACAATGGTCTCTTTTGAATGGCTTTAGTTACAGTGATTCGAAATTTTTAAGTGAATCAAGTGATGCCGAACTGGCACCCAGTAGACAAGTTTATTTTAAAGATGGCGAAACATTAAGTCGGCAACATAATCAACGCGACTTTCAAACAGCGTATCTTTCTGCGCGAACAGAGCTTAGCGGGAGTGTTGAGCTCGCTGGTTTTACACACCATTTATTAATTGGCGCAGATGCCAGCAAGTTCGACTTTGATAAACTGTGGTATCGATACCGTCCTACACTGGAAGATACCCGTTATGCCATTAACATGTACAACCCTGTGTATGGAAAAACAGCGCCAGAAGGGTCACTTTTATATAACAGCACTGAAGTACAGCATAGCTATGGGGTTTATATTCAAGATCAAATAGATGTCAGTGAGCAATGGAAAGTACAAGTAGGTGGTCGTTTTGATTGGTTTGATCAGCAAATAGATAATCATATTAATCTAAAGCAGTCTAAAAGTGATCAAAGTACATTTAGCCCGCGTGTGGGTTTAGTGTATGCCCACTCAGACAACCTGCAGTACTACACGAGTTATTCTGAAGGCTTCAGACCCAACAGTGGTTACGATAGTAACGGCGATGCATTTGAGCCTGAAGAAACCGCTTCTTTCGAGGCCGGTATCAAGTTTAATACCGACAGTGTCAGTGGTAGTTTTACAGTATTTAGTGCTGAAAAAAGCAATATGTTAACAACAGACTTGCAAGCAGGTGTATCAACGGCGTTAGGTGAAGTGACAAGTGATGGCATTGAGCTTGATTTACATGGTGACATGACAGACAGTATGTCATTCGATTTTGCCTATACCTACACAGATGCCAAAACAGCAAACGACACTGTTAATCCTGACTGGTGGGTAAAACTGCCAAAGGGGAGTCCGTTACTTAATATTCCTAAACACAGTGCTAATGCTCAAATAAAAAGAGATTTAAACGACTTAGTCGATTTAAATGCAACGGTTGGACTCGCTGTACAATATGTTGGTGAAAGGCTAGGTGAAACCATTGATCCTACTTATTATTTACCTTCTTACACTTTAGTAAATATGTTTGCCAAATATCATGTGAACAATGATGTAAGCATACAATTTAATGTAAATAACTTATTGGATAAAAAATATTACGCCAACTCTTATTCTGCTATTTGGACTCAGCCAGGCGAGCCAATAAATTATAAATTAAGCTTAAAATATACCTTTTAACGAGGTTGGCGCTAAGCTAAGCCCTTTATGGCTACAGTCATGCCTACGATTATTGCAACACGTTGCTATTTAATCGTAGGCGTGAATTTACTCTGCTTACAAGGACTAATAGGCTAGCCCCTTGTAACCGGTATTATATTTTAACGATTAATCATCAGGCCCTTTTAAGGTAAATACTAAGTGCCTGCGCATGTCTTTTAAAA
Organism: Pseudoalteromonas sp. bablab_jr011; assembly: GCF_016464045.1. Taxonomy (NCBI): domain Bacteria; kingdom Pseudomonadati; phylum Pseudomonadota; class Gammaproteobacteria; order Alteromonadales; family Pseudoalteromonadaceae; genus Pseudoalteromonas; species Pseudoalteromonas sp. bablab_jr011. The sequence goes on from NZ_JACDWU010000135.1 coordinate 14,945, forward strand.
TCACGCCTTTTTTTAGCATTGCGCCACTTAGGCGCTTTTGCCACGTTAATAATTCTGGGGTTGCAGCATCGAGTGTTTGTTGGTTTTCGAACTGAAAACAAAGCAATAATGAGCCTGGAAATAAGTGATATTCAACATCAAACCAGCATTGCACCATACCTTCAAGCTCTGCGCGGCCTTGAATTTCAAGGGCATCGGCAACGTTTAATACAAGCGCTTGTTGTTTTTGTTGTACTTTAGAAAGCTTTTTCATTTAAAAACCAAAATTCAGTCGAAAAAGAGATTATACCTAAGCTTTAACGAGGCCAACAATATTTTGCAGGATTAATTCGTTTTCAGAATAAATGCGACTAATGGTTTGTTGCTTATTCAGCAAAGAAGTTACTATGCTATTTATGTAGTTTAAGGTGTGCGCAGAGTCGAGAGTCGGTCATGCTTGTATCATTTATGAGGTCGGTCGCTTATCGACAATTCTTTTCACTGTTTGTTAAAAATGATGTTATATTTGTTTTCTTACTTAAAAGTAATAAAATAATACAAATTAAATTTAACGATCAGGTTTCAAGATGACATTAAAAACAAATAGCCCGTTAGTCGAGCAGCGTGCCGACCCGTTTGTACATAAGCACAATGATGGTTTTTATTATTTTACTGGCTCTGTACCAACCTACGACCGTATTGAACTTAGAAAATCACAGACTCTTGAAGGGTTAAAAGACGCAGAAACGTTTGATATTTGGTTCAAGCACGACAGCGGCCCTATGAGCCGTCATATTTGGGCACCTGAAATCCATTATCTTGATGGTAAATGGTATATCTATTTTGCAGCCAGCCAAGAAGACGATATTTGGGCATTACGTCCTTATGTTCTTGAATGTAAAGGCCAAGATCCATTAAATGATGAATGGGTTGAGCTAGGTATGATGCAAGCAGCCGATGGCGACGATAAGTCATTTACCGATTTTTCATTAGATGCCACAATTTTTGAAAACAACGGCAAGCGTTACTGCTGTTGGGCAGAAAAAACGGGTGGTCAATTTGCTGCATCAAACTTGTATTTAGCGGAAATGGAATCGCCAATAAAACTAAAAACAACACAGTTTATGCTGACCACGCCTGACTATGATTGGGAGCGTGTTGATTTTTGGGTTAACGAAGGTCCTGCCGTACTTAAGAATAACGGTAAAATCTTCATTGCTTTTTCTGCAAGTGCAACAGGTGCATGCTACTGCATGGGTTACATGGAAGCCGATGAAAACAGCGATCTGTTAGACCGCAATTCATGGACAAAAACGCGTATGCCGGTGTTTGAGACAAGTGTTGAAAAGAAAATATTTGGTCCGGGTCATAACTGTTTTACGGTGGCCGAAGACGATAAAACACCTCTGTGTATTTACCATGCTCGTGACTACGAACACGCAGTGGGTGAACCAAGTGTTGTGCCAAAAACCGACACGCGTCCGCTTGAAGAGATTGTTAAAGATCCACTCTATGATCCAAATCGACATGCTCGTGTTATGGAAGTTAACTATGACGAAAATGGCAGACCGTTATTTGCGTTGTATTAATGAGCATTACGCTAAATTCAAAGCCACCTAATTAGGTGGCTTTGTTGTATTTATATTAAGCAACGATAGCGGGATACCAGCTTGCAAGGACTACGCCGAATAAACCGGTCAAAAATATCGCAGATATCAGTAACATTAAGCAGGCACAAGTGAGTGTTATTAATCTATGTGAGGTTTTTTTAGCTGCATATCTCACTAACTCGGCAATTAAAATAGGGAACACGTAGGAGCATAAACTAATAAAGATGACCGTCGGTCCGGTGAAAGTGGCGGTATCTATTCCCAGTGAACCAAATACGATAAACCATGCAAAAATCATCAGCCTAAAAAATAACACGCCGTTAGCAGCAAGGTATAAACGAATAGCCCATATTTGATGAGCATGGATATTACGCGCTCTAGCCGATTTTACTGCAAATATGCTCGATACAATGACCAATAAGCCTCCAAACATGGTGAGCGCATGCATCAGTGTATTACCAACAGTTCCCCTTACTATAATTAAGTACAATCCTGCGAGTGAAATACAACACGCCAATATAACAAACACATAGCCATTATAGCGGTGAAATGTTTTATATTTTGCTCTTAATGTGGGGATTAATTGCAAACTCCCGCCGATGATCATAATAACAGCCAGTAAAACATGAGCAGCGTACATGACGTTACCGGTCATATCATTTGCTATGTACGCTGTATTATTCAGGCGAGTCCACTGTGATAAACCATGAGTAATACCTGTTACTGCATAACCGAGGATGAGGTAAGTCACAAAGCAGGTTTGCGCAAGGAGTAAGCAAATAAACCAGAGCTTTTTACTTGTTTCGAGTAGGTTAATAGGGGGGGGTGTTGTTGTATGGGGAGCCATGTCTCTTTCCATTTCACTTTTATAATGCCTCAAATATAAAGGGCTGCAGCTTAATTTCTTCTCAAATTCGAAATTTGAGCAATGAAATCGTGTTAATTTTTGCCTGTGTGTTGAATTAATTAGACACATTCACTAACAAAGTCTTTTTGCTAAGATGAAAGTTAGTTTGTAAGATACGTGTAACGCTCGATAATTGAATAAGCACACTCTTTTTAAAGGCATAAATGGCTATGCAAAATAATTCCTCCTATTACTTCCTTGTGATTGTTTGTATGGTGCTCATGCTGGTTAATGCATTAAAAAACGATAAGCAGCTTATTCATTATTTATTTGCGATATTTTGCGGCTCGCTGTGTATGGTGGGGGTGCAAAAGCTCAGCGCTCCTACGATTGGCGTCTATCACTATTTAATTGGATTATTTACGTGTGCAACGTGTAATGTTTCTTGGCTAGTATCACGAACATTATTTCGTAAAAGTAAGCCTATATCAGGTGTTCATATTGCAGTTGCAGTGTCTATTGCAGGGCTGATTATGTTCAACCAAACGTGGCATTACTTAGTCAGTATCGACGCTCAACCTTTCCCCGATAGCCAGCAAATGTGGCGTTTAAAGCAAGGCATGAATGAAATAACAGTTTTACTGTCATCCAGTATTCTTGTGCTGTCATTTTGGGAAGCATTGAGGGGCTATAAACAAAAAAATGAAAGCCAAAAATTACAGGCAATTATTTTTGCTAGTAGTTACGCTTTTGCGGTTTTTAATGCCAGCATTCTGCCTAAATTCCTGTTTAGTGAAGCCGATATCCAAGCATACGAGCCGTTTATCATTACTTCTTCTGCCTTATTAATTGTGTTAGCAATGCAGGTTGTCATGGTTTTACAAAGTAGAGATAAAACGCATTGCAGTAATCAAATTGAAAGCGAAACAAGCGATGAAGTGAATCGTGCTAAAGTTGATGAGCCATTTGAGCAAATGGATATATCACCAAAGCTCATTAAAGGGATAAACCAATTGATTAATGAGCAGCAATTATACCTACAAAGTAACTTAAAAATTTCAGATCTTGCGCAAGCCCTTTCAGTGCCAGAGTACAAAATAAGTCGCGCAATTCGACATTATTACAAAGTAGCTAACTTTAATTTATTTATTAATCAGTATCGGGTTAAGCATGCTCAGGCCTTATTACTGAAAGATGAAGCACGGCACTGGAGCATTTTGAGTATTGCATTGGAAAGTGGTTTTTCTTCTTTGGCTACGTTTAATCGTGTGTTCAAAAGTATCGTGGGCGTGATCCCAAACGAGTTTAGAAAACAAAATGATAAGGTGCAAAATTCAAGTTTACCTGAGCTTGCTGAGTAGATGAGTGAGTTTTTCCTCCTTTTATTTTTGTTGATTTTTTTTGCAATTATTTAATGCAAACGTGTGTATCCATTTAAAAAATACCCCCCAAGAGTTCACCCAAATGGCACTCATACAAGGCACTCATACAAGTTACTCATACAAGTTACTCATACAAGGTACTCATACAAGGTACTCATACAGGGCTTTTTAGTGTATTTAACGACGCCTTTTTCAGTGCATTTAACTACGTCTATTGCCGTGTATTAACAGCTTTTCGACGATTGTTTTTGTATGTTTAAGGCCAAAAAACTCCACGATTGATTACCTAGTTTCAATTGTTACGTTCCCTTTTTAAGGTCAAACCTTGATGGTTTGAACGCGTTTAATTTACTGATTTATTGCAACTTGATAAGCAAACACACGAAACAGCGTTATAATTTTTAATACTAATTTCGTTTTTTACAATTTGGCATACTATTTTATGGTGATAGGCACAAAACTCAGAAAGCAATTATTACTGGCTTTTACAGCAGCCTGCATCGCTATTCTTAGTGCGCAAACGATTATTCGGCATTTTTGGATATTGCCTACCTTTGAAATGATGGCTAAACAAAATGATCGGATAGACATCCAGCGAGTTGAATCTCAGCTTCAACAGCAAATAGATGCGTTATCGAAAATGGTATTCGATAGTGCAGCATGGGATAGCATGTACGATGCAGCCAAAAACCGCCGTACAGCGTGGTTCAACAATGATTATGTAATAGCGGATGCACTTGAGCGTTTAGACGTTAATGGCTGGTATCTTTACGACACCAACGCGACGATCATTGGCGGAGGAAGCTTTGATAATAATTATCAACCTTACTCACCAGACATACTCGAAGTACCCCAGCACCTTTTAGACAATGATTTGATTATTTTACCTGAAGAGATCATCGCAGAGTCAAAAGCCATGACCTCTAAAATTCACTTTTTAAAAATTAATGAATTACCTGCGGTGACGGTTGCTTATAACGTGACTAAATCAGATGGAACAGGTTCTCCTGTTGGAACGCTATTATTGTGGAGCTTTATTGATAAAGAATTTATTGAAAACCTCACCCCTGGCTTAGCTGACGATATTACGTATTACCAAGGTGAAAAAGCACAGGCTTTAAATGCGTACATCACGTCGTTTTTTGGCCATGAAAATACCGTTAATACGCCGATAGAGCATGACAAAAAGCTTTATATAGGAGTGCAAGATAAACACGCTAACTTGCTATTTGTTTTGTCTATTCCAATGCGTGAACGCACCTATGATAGAAGTTTATTTGACAGTTCTTTGATCACGGGGCTGCTTATATCGGGCTCGGTATTTATGTTGTTTTATTTATATATTAATCAGCAGTTACTGCGGCCATTGTCAGAAATGTTTGTGTCGGTGAGCAGTGCGCTTAATCATAAAGATTTCACTGTGCGCGCAGAATATAAAGGCGACAATGAGCTTCATCAGTTAGGTCGGGGGATGAATGAGCTATTTATGCTAATTGAAACTCAGCGAGCAGAAATTATAGAGCGACACGAAAAGTTAAGGCATATAAGCAACACCGATGCGATGACAAGCTTGGCAAATCGTCGTGCGCTGGATACTCACTTAGAAACGCTTGCGAATGACCCTGAGAATATAAACGAAAACGTGTCGTTGATCGTTGCTGATATCGATCACTTTAAACTTTATAATGATTATTACGGCCATGACCAAGGTGATAAAGCGCTTTGTAAAGTGGCTCAAGTTCTAAAAGCATTTACAAAACGAGGAACTGACTTTGTTGCACGTTATGGCGGCGAAGAGTTTGTTATTGTGCTTAGTAACACTGATGCGCAAGCAGCACTCGCTGTCGCTGAAACACTTCGTAAAGCAGTAGAGTCTGCTGCCATTGTGCATGAGGGGCGAAAGGACGTTAAATGTGTAACATTATCGATTGGCATTGCTAGTAAACCTGTATCACAGCAGTTTGACTCAAATACACTGTTTAAGCAGGCTGATGAAGCGCTATACCAGGCAAAAGCCCAAGGCCGAAATTGTTGTGTGTTAAGTCGCTAATTCTATAATCTTTATTGCTTTAATATAATTATAAAAACACGCCTTTTTGTAGCGGTAGGCTCTCCCTATTTATACATCTGTTTACAAAACTTATACATTTTAGTTTTTAATTTTTTACATGTGAATTAATCTTAATGCTCAAATATGTAATTTAATAATACTATTAGAGAAGGGATTTGTTTTATGTATAAAGTGACACAAAAATCTAAAAAAACTTCACTACTGCAGTGGGGGTTTGCTTTGTTAGGAGCGCTATCCTGTTATTCAGTGCAGGCTGAAGATTGCAATGCTATGCCTGAATCAGGTCAATTGTATTCTGTTATTAACCGAGGCTCTGGCTTAGCGTTAGATATTAATACGACTGATTCGGGAGCTGCACCTAATGTCATAACGTATGACTATTGGGGGGGCAATAATCAAAAGTTTCAATTTATTAAAGAGAGTGATGGCTATTGGGTTATCCGCTCTAAGTATAATGGTAAAGTGTTAGATGTGCTTGATTCGTCTCAGTCTAATGGAGCAAACGTTATTGTTTATGATGATTGGCAGGGCGCAAATCAACGCTGGCAACTTAAAGCATCGTCATCAGGCGGATTTAATATTACGAATAAGCTAACTAATAAGTCATTGACTGTGGCAGGGTCAAACAATGCGGCTAATGTTTATCAAAATGATGACGCAGGTATGAGTTCTCAAAGATGGTTCATAAACCCTGTTGATGCGACATGTGGCAGCAGCAGTGGCGGCGGCAGCCAACCAACGCCAAGTAATTTAGTGGGATTTGCTGCACAACCAGGCCAAGATGGTTTATCAACAACGACGGGTGGCGGTAATGCAACACCTATTACGGTAACAAGCTGTAACGCGTTAAATACGGCGTTAAGCTCGGCATCTCCTGCGGTGATCCACATACCTGATAACACGACGATTAACTGCCAGACCAGTAACAGAACGGTACAGGCATGTCCCTTAGACTGTGGTCAATGGAACGATTACGGTAAAACATGGTACCGAGTGCCTGTTGGGAATCAAAGCTGTAGTGAATTGGGCAGCTCTTCAAATTCACCGGTAAACGTGACGCGTAATGAACGCCGTATTATTGTTCAGTCTAATAAAACGTTACAAGGTTTAGGTAAAAACTCAAAAATAGTGGGTGCTAGCCTCGTTATAAGCAAGCAACGAAATATTATTATTAAAAACGTCATGCTCGAAAACATTAATCCTGCACTTGTAGAAGCGGGCGATGGTATTTCAATTGATGATAGTAGCCATGTTAGGATTGATCATATGGCCTTTAACAAAATAAGTGATGGCTATATCGATATTGATAATAGTCAGAATATTACCCTGAGTTGGAATCGCTTCTATGGTTATAACACCCAAGTTTGCGCTAATCAGCATTGGTACACTCATTTATTCAGAAACTCTCAGGTGACTGCTCATCACAACTTTTGGGATACAGCAGCAGGGCGAAACCCTAAAATAGATGGCTATAATTCACGCGTTCATATGTTTAATAATTACTGGAAAAACATTACTTATTTTGCAATTAGTGCGAGTGATGGTGCTGAAGTACTTGTTGAGAACAATTATTTTGAAAACTCAGCAAAGCCTCATTGGAATCAAGGCTCTGGATATTTTAGTGCCTCAGGAAACATTTACACAGGACGTTCAGCAACAGATCAATATCGTGATAGTGGTGCAACGGTCTTTAGTGATGTGCAGCTTTACCCATATCGATTAGACAGTGCAAATACTTTGGGTAGCCAAGTAGATGGAGGAACGGGCCCTCAATAGATTAAGAGCCCGTTTTATTGCTCAGCGAATGTTTTCACAGGCGCTGAGCAAGTTTATTATAGTGCGACTAAGCTCTGTTCAAGCATGGCTTTTATTTGTGCAACGATTTTGGCTTCTGTTTCGGGCTCAAATTGTGCGATACGTGGCGTATGAATATGACCCGTTGGAATGTCTGAATTAAGCTCATCGCGTAGGCGAATACTCCGGTACGAAATTTCGTTTGATAGGTAGCCACCACCGCCACCTTTAACCGCAATTGCACCTTCAAGCTCTTTCAGTGATTGTGGTTCAAATGCTTTTTCAAGAGTGACCACTTTATGATTGTCGTTGATTGTGAATGGGCCTTTCGCTTTTTGCATATGCTCTACAGGTAGGCTGAAAGTCACAAATTCATTACCCGGCAATGGGCGGTCGTGAAGGTGTGATATTTTTGGTGCAGTTGCAGTACCGCCATACACTATATTCGCATTGTCTGGCGCAGTGACGCTACGGCGTTTACCCGGAAAGCGTTCAAGATCAAAATCTTTACTGCCCATGCTGATCGTAGCAATCATATCAACATTATTCAGCGCATAATACGGTGCAAGTAATGATTCAATAATACCTTGATCAAAGTCTTCATAGCGTACCGGCACCATTACCGTGTTTATTTCGGCACTAATACCTTGATAGCTAATCACTTGACCATCTAACAAAAGCGCTGCCACGCCCGATGGGTTACTTTGGTTAATGTTTTTATCAAGTAAAAAGGGATCAAAGCCGGTAATTAAGATCTTTTTGTCGGTTTTTTTGCTGTAATCAAGATCGGTGCGACCACGGCTGCCATTTTCAAGCATGATTAATAATGCGGTTTGTTCGCTGTCTGTGATGGCAAACTGTGGTTTGCTGGTACGCATCACTTTGCTTGAAAGGAGGCGTGCCCAATATAGTTCGCGGTCATCAAAGCTATTTGTTTTGCTGATACGTGCTTTTGCATTGCGCCAAAGTTGTTTTGAATAATCATCGATAAGATCACTTGCTTGCTGGTAGCTCGACACCGCCTGCCAGTCTTTTTCAAATTGCGAGACCTCTTTCGAAAAAGCAGCTAACACTGTTGGCATGGCTTTTGTCGCTTTTTCGATACGAACCTCTTCAACAGTTAGCTCTGCTGCAAACGCAGTAAATGATGAGGCAATAAGGCTGGTAGCAAGTAAAACGTTTTTCATAGTTATCCTGTTAAGTTACAGCAAGTTTTTAGACTAAGTTAACTATCCTATGGATAAAAGCCCAGCGCAAATAAAATCGTTCAGTGCCGCTATTGCCTACATTCAGACAAAAAAGCGTGCGTGCAACTATCTTAGGATCAGTTTTGTTTGTTTACTCTGTGAGTCTGAAAGCAGCTTTCGGTACTTGGCAGGTGTAATGTGCATAATCGCTTTGAACTCTTTAATAAAATGCGGCTGATCGGTAAAGCCACACGCTTGCGCTATATCGGCAAAACTCATAGAAGGGTGATCTTTTATGGCTTGTTTGGCCATTTTTACGCGATAAATGCGTTCAAAATACTTAGGTGTTACTCCGCACTGGTTTTTAACTTGTCGTTCAAGTTGTCTTTGACTGAGTGGTGCTCGCTGATAGGCGGTTTCGAGTGGGGTTAAATTAATTAGCTTAAGAATTAAGTGCTTAGAGTGCTCAGTTCCGCGATTAATCACTTTGGGTAGGGTTAAGTACTCGCTTAAAAGAGCCACAAAAGCACTAAGGCTTGGGTCTTTTTTAAGGCCTGTTGCTATTGTATTGAGTGACTCAACGTTAACTAACGAATGTGTTGTGGCGTGCAGCTGCGGCAGTACTGTGGGATTAAAACGTATGCCGCAAAATCGTGCCTCTTTTGAAAAACTCAATTTTGATGCATGTGTCGATGTTTGCTGAAAAGCATAGGGTGGGGCGACTGGCTGATCATCAAGAAAAAGCTCACCAGCCACAGGAAAAATAACCCCAGTTGCCCCATCGCACGCGAGCCATTGGTCACCCTCTGAATGCGCCGAAGCACACCAGATAGCTTGAATAATTTCGGCTATGTCACCTTGTGGCGTCATGAGCTCAAGTGTTAAATGATTATTCATTAAACTCGACATCAGGTTTAAATGTTTTCACTATACGATTCCAGCTATTAATTGCATTAATGGCAACCGTTAATGCAACAAGCCCTTGCGCTGAAAATGCGTCAGTCAGTGTTTGATAGAAAGTATCATCAATTGGTTGTGCTTGTGTCAATTTTTCGCACAGTTTTAACGCAAGGCGCTCATGCTCAGTATAAAGCGGCATGTCTTGCCAAGCACTTAAACCAATAATGCGATTAGGTAATTCGCCATACTCGCGTGCTTGTTTAGTATGCATTGCAATACAAAAAGCACATTGATTAAGCTGCGATACCCTCAGTTTTATTAGCTCCCATATTGTTAAGCCGAAAGTCGCTTCGGCAGCATTTTTAATTAATGATTCTTGGTTAATAAGGTGCTTTATAAGCACGGGGCATGAAGAAAGATAATTAGCACGTTTCATAACGGTTCCTTAAATAACAATTTAGGGCCAGTTTAGAAAACGCATAGATTTAAATATTGCAAAAAAACGACATGTTTGAATGTTATTTATCTACAGTCATTCGCACCCGATTTTTAATCCTGTTATGCTAGCTTTATTAGCAATCACTGAGTGTTTAAGATGATTAATGATAATGATGTAATCGAAACATTAGATGAATTAGAGACATTTTTACGTCTTGTCGAAAATGGTGGCTTAGGCCTTGAAAATGTAGCAGGGGTCGCCTTGGCTACAAATAACAGTGATGGTCGCCCATTTGTCGCTGTTCTTGATGATAATCATCAACTATTACTGGGTCGGTATGTTAGTCATGACGTATACGAGAATGGTAAAGATATGGTGCGATATGGCGTGAAAAAACCGCATTAAAACGGGTTTTGTACCTATAATGTTGTACTTTTATGCCTGTAGTATAATAATATGTTCTTATCGAGCGCTAAATTAATTAAAAAAAGGGAAGTATATGAAGTTTTTAAGTGTTGCTCTTTTAGCCGTGTTAATGACCGGTTGTGCGAGTTCAAGTGATGAACAAGCAAGTAATGATGGTTTAATTTGTAAAATGGAAAAGCCAACGGGTAGCAATATACCTAAGCGTGTTTGTCGTACTCCAGAACAAATTGCAGCAATGGAAAAAGAAGGCCGAGATGGCATTCGTGATATTCAACGAAATAGCACAAATACAGTGAGACTATAATCGCTGAATAGATTGTTTCTGAATCGAATTTATAAGGGCCACGTGTAAATACGTGGCCCTTTTTTGTTATAGTGCGGTGCGTATACCGAGGGCAATACTGCGACCTGGCTGCGGGGCTAAATATCGTAAATAGCTTTGATGTGGGCGTATTTCTTGGTTTGTTAGGTTGTCTATAGTTATAAACAGCTCATTATCAAATCCCAAAAGTGAATTTGCGTAACGCATGTTCATGCCCATACTGTAGTAGCTTGGTGATGCGTGTTCAAACTTTGCAAGCTGCTCTTGCGCTTTGCTGTGTTGGTAATCAATCGTGGTTTTTATATTTTCAAATTGCCAATGAATTGCTGCGCCATAGCTGTCGGCAGGCGTGCGAGGAATGCTATCTCCTTCGAGTCGACGGCGAAAATACTCTGCCTCTTGGGCTTCATCAGGGTTAAAAAAAGCCTCTGGTGTAAAAGGGTCATAGCTTCCGTCAAATTGATATACCGGTGTGTTTTTTGTTTCGTCAGCATACGCAGTAAAGGTGAAATCGCCTAAATTTTGCGTGTTGAGTGTATAGTTGAGCTCAACTTCGAAGCCTTTATTTAAGGTATCTGCTTGACGCCATTCTTTAACATACACACCTCCTCTGTATACTCCTGTGCTGCCTAGGTAAATATAATTATCGTAGTTATTTTTGTACCAACTCGCAGTCAGGCTTAGGTTGTCGAAGTGAAAACCTGTGCCAATTTCGTGCGCTTTATTCACTTCTTTTTCGAGGCTTGAATTACCTTGCTCTTCAATTAACAGTGCATAATGTGGGTTACTTGCATACAGTTCATTGATACCGGGGGCGCGCTCGGCATGGGTCGTACTTGCATCGACATACCAAAACGAAGAAATATCCCAATTTGCAGACAATGAATGATTAAACAGCTCAAACTCATTATCTTTTATGGCTGCTCCTTGACCTCGTCCGGGCTGATAGTGGTCGTTAATAGTTGGCGTGTAATTGACTTTTTCGTAACGTGCTCCAATTTGCAACGAAACAGGCCCAAGTGCTGCATCTTGCAGTATGTATGCACCTTGGCGTTTAGCGTTAATGTCGGGTAGGTAATTGTTTTTGCCACTGCCTTGTTTTTCACTCCTATCGACAACGAGTCCGAATGCACCAGCGAATTGTTCTGTAAATTGATAATTTAACGTTGGACTAAGTTGCCAGTTTTTTAAAACGAATGTGTTCACGCTGCTCTCGTCGAGATTTTCGTCGTCTAGCTGTTTTGAGTACACCGCTTTTATATTGAACTCATTTAAGTATGGATTAGCTGAAAAATGTTTTTGGTAAAGTGCATCAATACGATATTGAGATGAGTAAATACGAATATTTCCCGACTGTTCAGTCTGTTGTGCATCGTGTGAATGCACTGCTGGACGGGCTATGTGAACAAACCCCGGTATTGCCCTATTTGCGGAGTTGTAATTCACAGACATGCCAAATAACTGCTCATCGTCAAATCGCTGACTGCCACCAAAAGTTAAGTTTGTTTGGTAATAACTTGAATTGACTACTTTATTTTTAGAGTTAGCGAGTTGATGAGTAATTATTTGCTGCTCAATAGGGGTGACATCAACAAACTGAGTGCCATCATGCTCCCATGTCGGTCTTGCCAAAGAAACTTGGCATTGGCTTACCTGTTGGCTATTTAAAACCAACGAGTCCCAATTTGAGCAGTCTGCTGCTTTGCTAGTATGAGGAACTTTATAATCACTCTGCTCGCGATAAAGAAGGTTAACGTTATACGCAAAGTCGTGTTCTTGACCGCTTGCGGTGCCAAGCACAGAGGACGGGGCATTGTAGCCCGTTTGAATTTCAAGTTTGTCTTCTTTTTCAATACCTTGTTGTAAGGGAATACGGCCATCATTTATATCAACAATCCCTGCCATGGCTTCACCACCAAAAGGAATTGTTGCACGAGCGCCTTTAAGTACCGTGATCGATTCTGCAAAAAAAGGCTCAATAGGTATGAGTTGATCGTCGCTCACCGCTGACATATCACGAATAGGCATGCCATTACTGGTGATCAGTACTCGTTGGCCTCCTTGCCCACGAATTTGTGGCCGACTTGCCGAAGAGCCGAAAAAACTGGCACTAACACTGGGTATTTGTGAAAGCGTATCACCCAATGTTGTTGCTTTTTGTTGCTCTAAAAGATCACCAGACAATACAGACTTACCTACAGCAACCTGGTTTATGGGGGAATAGTCTTTTATGTCGCTTTTTATCTCTATGTGTTCGATTTCATTTGCGTGCATAGATGAAGAGATACCTAAGCATAAAAGGGAGATTTTAAATTTCATTACTTTCTCTTTGTTATGTTACATCATAACAATTGTATTCTGTATCTAAATACGGTTCAAACAATTACGTTCATTATTAACTTAATTTTTAAGGGGCTTAAGTATAAGTGGGCTTAAGTAGGGGCGGTTAGAGTGCTCCACTTACTAGGGAGCACTGCGACGCTGAAAAACCTTGCTAAGCAACTGTTGATGGATATTTTCTACGAGCTTTTTTCAAGGCACGATTGATTCGCCAATGCTTCTAAGTAAAGCACAGAGAATCAGATAAATGGTACAAAACACACCACGTCGCTATTAATTTAAGTCGACTTTTGCTTGCTTAAAATATCGTCATTACTATAAATTAAAGTGCCTATTAGTTTTACTATAAGTTGTCTTAAAATAAGGATAATCATATGACAGATAATTACACACCACCTGAAGCAAGCCTTGAAATTCCCACAGAGAATAACTCAGGACAAGGTAAGGTGGGCGAGTTACCAGAAGGCGTAAAGGGGTTTAGTTGGGGAGCGTTCTTTTTAAGCTGGATTTGGGCAATTGGCAACAGTACGTGGATAGGCCTATTAGCTTTAGTTCCTTATATTGGTTTTATTGTGTCTATTTACTTGGGCTTTAAAGGCCGAGAGATGGCGTGGCAAAACAAACGATGGGACAGTGTTGAGCATTTTCAGCGAGTGCAAAAACAATGGTCATTTTGGGGAGTACTGATTGTTGGTGGCCTATTTATACTGGGTATCGTGGCAGCTATTTTACTTCCTGCGATGCAATCAAGTAGCTATTAAGCTTTATACTGACAAGTTTTGTTAATGCCAGCTTTTACTGGCTCAATATACCATCAGGATATTCGCTTTTTATAAAATAACACAGTGAACGGCGTCGATAATATTGAATAATATTGAAGACTTTGTCAGTGCAAATAAAAATGAAGTAGAACAAATGCAACAGCTCGGTGCATAGCAATACTGCCATTATAAAGTTTAAAGCCCCTTTGTTGGGGCTTTTTTTTAGCCTTAACAAATTGAGCATTGTTCATTATGACGAACAACTATAGTATTTCAGTAATTTGATTAATTAGGGCAGGGCGTATGTTACGATTTTTTTCTATTAACCAAGGTGTGATCACCGAAACTGAGCCAGCCCCCGATACACCTTTAGCAACCGCTATTAAAAATGCGCATTGGATAGACACCATTAATCCAAGTGAAGAAGAGCGCCAAGCACTTGCAAGCACATTAAATATTACGCTTCCTGCGGCGGATGATGTAGACGAAATTGAAGCATCATCGCGGTGTTTTATCGACCACGAAGGCTTGCATGTGCATGCATTGTTTATGTCGCCTAACGAAGGGCGTTTTAATACGGTGACGGTCGCATGTTTACTGCAAGATAACTGCTTACTAACGATTCGCGATGATGAATTAGCCGATTTTCGTTTATTGCGTTTACGTGCTCGCAAAGGGCAAGTTGCGTGCGATAACCCAAAGCAATTATTAGTAACGTTGTTTGATCAAAAGGTCGAAAACCATGCAGATATGCTTGAAGATATGCATCATCAACTCGAAAAACTCAGTGCGTATGTGCTCGAAGAGGATGACTCAGATCTTGAGGAAGCAGTGAGCCGAATTTCTCGCCTTGAGGACAACAACGGTAAAGTACGTTTATGTTTAATGGATACGCGACGAAACATTTCGTTTTTACTGCGTAATTTGGGAGCGCCCAGCGAAGACCGCGAGTCTCTGCGCGAAATTGTCCTCGATATCGATACCTTGATGTCTCACTGCACCTTTTTGTTTGATAAGGTGAACTTTTTAATGGATTCGACTCAGGGCTTTATTAATATTGAGCAAAACCAAATAATTAAGACTTTCTCAATCGCCTCAGTGGTGTTTTTACCTCCCACCGTGGTTGCCAGTATTTACGGTATGAACTTTAACTCTATGCCTGAGCTTAACTGGGCATGGGGATACCCGTTCGCGATTGGCGTGATGTTGTTGTCGGGTTTTGCCCCTTATTTATTTTTTAAACACAAAGGCTGGTTATAACGTTGTTTTAAAGAATAAAAAAGCCCAGCAGATGCTGGGCAAGGGGTCTTCGGATAGAAGGGAGGGTTTAACTTTTCAGTTCGCCCGTTGACGATTCGATGTGCGCACGAACAAACCACTGAAATTGCTCTAAGTCTGCTAATTGACCTGTGATCATATCTTCAGAAACAGGGTCAAGCTCGGCTAACTTTTCAATGGCTTGGCGGTGATCTTTATTCACCCCGTTATACACTTTATCAAGGGCTGACAAGTGGTCGGTTACGAGCCCTTTGCCAATTGAATAATCTTTCCAATTACGACGGTCGACAATCGATTGCGGTGTGCCAACGGGCACGCCACCCATAGTTGCAATACGCTCTGCGATAGTGTCGGTCATTTCTTGTACGGCACTTACTTGTGGATCGAGCATTTCGTGCACACCAATAAAGTTAGGGCCGACTACATTCCAATGAATGTGTTTTAAAGTGAGGTGTAAATCGATTAAAGCGACCATACGTTGGTCTAAAATAGCAATCGTGTCAGCGGCTGATTGGTTGTTAACACCGGGTGCTGTGAATTCTGCGACTTTCGATGATGTGTTACTCATTACTCCTCCGAGTTTCTTTAAAAAGTTGTTCCATGATGCTTTCTGTAATGACCAGAAAGCGAAGTTATTTAAAGAGGAGCAAGCGTTGTACCAAAATTAATGATATTTATAAGTTATTGTTTTTATTTGTTTGTTTTTATTTTGAGGTGTGCCGTGAGGTTTGTGGGTTTAGCTTATTATGAAAACTCTGCACACTGAATGTAAAAAATTCAGTGTGCAGTGGTAGAAATAATTACTCGTTTATATATCAAGATAACAATGCAGCTGCTAAACGAACAAAGTCAGACGAGGTTAAAATACCTACTAGGTTATTGTCTTCGTCGACAACGGGCATACAACCATGACGATTCTCGACAAAGAATTTAGCCACCTCATGCAGTGGCTGCTTTGCAGAAATACTGGTGAAATCGGTTGCCATGATATCGGCTACTTTGGTTTGCTTTTCTTTTCGCTCGAGTGCGCTGGCGCTAAAGTTGGCCATAATGTTCATTACTTGGGCAATCATTATTTTCTGCGTGAGCATGCCTACTAAGCCACCGTGCTCGTTAATAACGGGAATGTGGCGGATGTTTTTTTCTTTCATTAAATTGTGGGCATCATGCAAGGTGTTGTGCGCACTAATCGCAAATGGGTCTGGAGTCATTAAGTCGGCGACGAGGTGTGTCATGGTTTATTCCCTACAAAGTAATTAATAAGGTATAAGTTTAGCTTTAATTGGGCTGAATACACTTTGTTCAGATCAAAGTTTTATTGATTGATGCAATTTTTTAGATCAGCAGTGACAGCCTGCCATTGTTACTTTCATTGCTTTTTAAATATAACTAAAAGTACTTTTTAACACGGCTGTATATTTGCTACTTTCTTAGAGCTTAAAAGGAGAAAGTTATGGCAATAAATAAATTATGGCGGCATCTCACTGAGCCTTGGCAGCGCGCAGCAGGTGCGTGGTTTGCTTTTTTTCTGTTATTCAATGCCTATTGCTTTTTTTGGCGTCACTATATTGGTGGCGGTCATTACCAATTTTTTGATTCACAATTATTTTGGTTAAAAGAGTGGGGAAGCTTATGTGTGCTTAGCATAGGGGTTGTTGCATTTTTTAATTTAAAAGCGCGCGTTAAAAGTAGAATTTACTTTTATCCTACGATGTTATTGATGAGCATCTCATTGATCATTAGCTTACGTATTTTAATAGATTTTGATTTTTATGGTTATGCGCTCGCAGCCTCGGTTACTCAGCTTTTTCCAAAATACTTCATTGCGAGCACTCTAGTATTAATACTGTGGCATGTTTTCACGGTACAAGCAGAGTCAACACCTGCGACGGTCCGACCTGAACACTCTGAGCATCTTGAAAAGACTGATTATATTGAAGTGAACCATAAAGGAGTCGCTAAAAAGCTGCCGTTAGCGTCAGTGGTTTTTATAAAGTCAGCAGGTAATTACTTAGAGATACAGACCGTTGAGAGTCGTTACTTAAAGCGAGATACCATTAAACACCTATATTCTGAACTACCGTCTGACACATTTTGCCAAGTACACCGTAGTTATATTGTTAATGTTGCCCAGATTGCTGATTTTAATCTGGCGCTCAATAAGCGAAAATTGACGATGGCAGCAGGTTTTAGTGTGCCAGTGAGTAAGTCGTTTAAAGCCCGTGTATCTGATTTGCTCAGTGTCGAAGATTCATTCATCACAAAATAGGTGATTTCGTCACAGTTCTATATAAATCATAAGGTTAATCATTATTCTTGAACACATAAAAATCATTGTTTAAGGATTAATTAAATGAAAAACACCAAGCAAACTACGCATAAGTTCTTGCACTGGTTGAGTGCGCTATTGGTTTTGACTGTGATTGTAATGGGTTACTACATGACCTGGGTTACCGATTACAGCTTATACCACTGGCATAAGTCGATAGCGGTTATGATTGCGATGCTATGGGTAGCCAGAATTATCTATCGAATACGAAATCCGTTTCAATCAGCTGTGCAAAATCACCTTACCAAATGGTTGCATGTTTATCATTGGGGGCTGTTAACTTTATTAGCTATCATGCTTGTTTCTGGCGCATTTTATAGTGGGTTTGGCGGCTTTGGTATTGGCTTGTTTTCGTGGCAACTCATTGCTAGTAACTACAATGAGGCAGGCGAGGCGGTTGCCTCTATTGCTTGGTTAAGTGAGGCAGGATGGCAAGTTCACATTTTGTGTGGTTATTTATTATCAGCCGCGCTGTCGTTACATATCTTAGCGGCACTTAAGCATCACTTTATTGATAAAGATATGACTTTAAAAGCCATGCTTTAAAGGTTTATTTCAACCCGGTTTCTGCCCTTATTTTTAGCCGAGTAGAGCGCTTTATCTGCTCGGTTAATTAGGTTATCGAATGTGTCATCTTGTTGCCAACGGGTTAGCCCGAAACTGGCAGTGAGTGTGATGTTATTTTCATGAAAAACAATTTCGCTGGTTTCAACAATAGTCCGAAGCGTCTCTAGCTTTTGTTGAGCAGCATTTTCGCTGGGCTCAAAACTCAGAATGAGGAATTCCTCTCCGCCCAAACGGCAACATAAGTCTTGTTTGGCTAAATGGTGATTTAACAGTTCAGAGAATACTTCAAGTACGAGATCTCCCCCTTCATGGCCATAACTATCATTGATACGTTTAAAGTAGTCTATATCTACCACGCTGGCATACAGTTTTGAGTTGTGTTTTGAGGTTAATAAACGCTGTTGTTCAAGTATAAACTGTAACCCTCGGCGGTTGTATAAATTGGTGAGGGGATCTTTTAAAGAAAGGTCTAAGTAACGTTTTTTCTCGTCGATAAGTAACGTTGTTATGAGGCCTAGTCCTATCATCACAAACACAGTGGCATGCCCAACAACCGTTAGCGAATAAAGCACCGCAACAGTTAGGTTCCCAGAGACTACAATGGCTAATTGGCTTATTGCGATGATCAATAAAATACACAGGGCAATGGCGAGTACCCCATTGCCTATATTACTTTTTAGTATGGCGCGTTTGAAACTGACGTAAATAAGAACGGGCAGAGTTATAAATGTATAACTTAGCTGCGCGATAGCTAATTGGTTTATGGTTTTCATAAAAAATATAAACACGGCGCATACGAGACTAAAGGCTATTACTTGCAGGTTGAAGCGAGACTTTTCGTCGTAATTAAAAATAGCTAACTGAAGCAACATAATAGAGAGCACGTACATGGCGACACCTGAGCGAAAGTCAGGTGTGAGCTCAAAAATATTCTGTATCCATAACCACGAAAAGCCCGCCATTCCTAAATAGAAATACAGGTTAAATAGTGAGATTGATCGACTGTTAAACCCACTGGTCATTAATTTTGTGGCAATAACCGAGCAGGTAATAACGGTGATCATTAAGAAAATATAGAACCCGTGATAAAAATAGTTCTCGATGCTACCAGTCATGAGTCACACTGAAATGCACTGTATTAGTAAAGAGTAGCACAGAAAGTTTCCCCGCGAGAAAGAGATATATCCCTTATTATTCAGGGTGATGAATATGTGAATAAGCATCTATTGCATCAATACTGGGTTTGATCCCCTTTCCCAAAACAATGATTAACTGTGTTGTAATTTCACGCTTTGCAATGTGGGGTGGCGACTCACTAGGGTAAGGTGAAGCTTGCCTTGAACAGGTAAGTAAACCACAGCGTGTTGTATAAGTTGCAGTTTGTCTGTGCGAGTTAAGCGCTGTATTGTTGTGCGATATGTGTGTATCTTGCGTGGTGACAACGAACCAGTCGTAACCTTGTTTTAGAGTTAGTTTGGCGGCGTGATGCAAACTAGCATCAAGCACGCCTTGCTTTGATAGCCTATTACTTTTATAGCGAAGCACATATTGGTTTTCTGCGAGCGGCTTAATTGTCAGTCCAACATGATTATCAATGTCATTATGCTGATCTGTGCTGCTGCAGCCACTGAGAATAAGCGTTATTAATAGTGTGATTAAAAACTTCATGGTTATTTTACCTATTGCCACTTATTCTCGCGTGCTTGCTGTTCTAGAGTGCGGTCGAGCGGCTGCCCCTTAATTGTATTATCGATAAAGGTGTCGAGCGCTGACGTGTTACTCGCGAGGCTATATGTTTGTCGATCATAGGGCTTTTGCTCAGTAGAGACTTTAAGTTGCCAAGTACCGTGTTCTTTACAGGCAATATGAGACTGCTGTGTTTGTTGTTGGTAAAGGGTGTACTGTCGACAAAAGTCCCCCGTCGAATTAATAAAACTTAATTGTGCTGTAAGTGAGCGTGCACTATCTATATTTGTTTTGTCACCGCTTAGTTGCTGCTCTAATGCATTTGCTATGGGCTGTTCAATATTTAATTGCTGTTGTTGCGTTAAACTGGCAACGCCCACAGTAAATAGCACAGCAATACCTGCTGCGACAGCGAGTTGCTTACGGCTGGCTTGTTTTATTTTTTGCCACTTCGACAGTGAAACAACCGTGTCGTTTGTTTGCTTGCCAAGGGTTTTTTCTAGCGATTTAGACAGTGGCATTGCATCAATTTGCTCAGCATGTTGTTTCACTAGTAAATCAACTTCGCTTAATTCGGCAAGGCGTATGGCAAGGTCTTCATTTTGCGCTATGGCGCTGCGAACTCGCTCCATTTCTTGCGCTGATAATTCATTGTCTAAAAAGGCACTGAGAGTTTGGTCGTCAATCATTAGGCGTTTTCCTTAGTGAAGTCAGGCTTTATTAATTGATACAAGGCACTTCGAGCTCGCGATAACTTACTCATAACGGTTCCAACAGGAATATCTAGCGTGTGTGCAACGTCTTTATAAGCCATGCCTTGCACTGCAACTAACGAGATGATTGCACGCTGCTCATCGGGCAGGGTAGTTAAAGCGTGGTTGACGCGTTTAAGAGTTTGCGAGGTCGCCAGGTGTTCCTGCCCATCATCGCATGTGGGTTCTTGTAAATCGGTATTTTGAACCGCTTTTAACCTTACTTTTTGCGAGCGATATTCATCAATCCATACATTACGGCATACTTTAAACGCCCACTTTAGTGGCTCAATATCGTCAGGAATTCCTTTTACCAATAGCTTTTCGATGGTAATTTGCACAACGTCATCTGCATCAGCTTGGTTGCCGGTTAGCGAAAATGCAAAACGCCTAAGTGCAGGTAATAAACTGGTTAGTGTATTAGTCATGTTTTCCCTTATTTGTTAGGGCGTGTGGCCTTATAAATTAAGTGACTCATGAATGATTCAGCCTACACGCACTATCATAACGAGTAGAAACTGTTTTTATTCCCTAAATATGCAATTTATTTTTATTTCAAACGTTATACCTTTAACCTTAGTCAAAAGAGAAGTGACTGTAACATGAAAATAAAAGATGTTGCCCTTGGCACGTTATTGCTCATGTCGAGTAATTTATATGCCGCGGTTATAAAACCGATCAGCCCTATTATAGAGCAGATAGACCCAGCCATTGAACGTATTGAAGATAGGCTCGATATTCCACGTCGCGCATTGCCTAGCATTGATTCTATTCAACAACTTGCGACTGATATAAGCGCATTACCCAGCCGGTTGGCCATTTTGAATACGGTAGGAAAACCAGCATTCATAGAAATCGAAACAGAGCAGGGTTTTAGAGCCGTCGAACGGCAATGGATTTTGTTAGCCAATGAGCAGTATAGAGCGAAGCTAGAGCACATTGGTGCACAGATAGTCAGTCGTCAATCATACGATGCTTTGGGAATGGTTTTATTACGATTTGTGGTGCCTGAACAGTTTGATTCAAAAGCTCAATTACAACGTCTTTTGTCGATAGATGATGCGGCCTTATTAGGACGTAATCACATTTATCAAGCGCAGCAAGGTCCTTTGCAAGGCGTTAACACACATAAAAACCGGCCCGTTTGCGACTTGCCTGTGCGGGTAGGCATGATCGACAGCGCACTTAACTTGGCGCACCCTGGTTTTGTGGGGAGCACCATTGAGACTCGGTCATTTCTACCCAATTCCGTGGCATCACCTGACTTACATGGCACTGCGGTCGCCGGTGTTATGATTGGTAAAACGGCCAAGTTATCGCCATTATTAAACCAAGCAACGTTATACAGCGCGGCGGTTTTTTATCGTCAATCAGACTTGTCACAGGGTGCCACATTGGCTGCTATTGTTGATGCCTTAAATTGGCTGGTGGCTGCGCAAGTTCCAGTGATTAACCTGAGTTTTACTGGGCCAGATAATGCTATTTTAGCGGCAGCAATTAAGGCGACAATTGCGCAGCAAGTGACTCTTGTTGCAGCAGCCGGTAATGATGGCCCCGCTGCATTGCCGCTTTATCCCGCGGCGTATGAAAATGTTATTGCAGTGAGTGCGGTTGATAAAAATGGGCAAATATACCGTTGGTCAAATAAAGGTGACTACATTGATTTTGCAGCCTTAGGTGTCAACGTATTAACACTAAACTCGGGCGGTGGTGTAGGGGTTGAATCAGGAACTTCAATGGCGGCGCCGCAGGTGACTGCGGCTGCGGCATGTTTAGCGGCGAATCCCGATTACACACCCCATTCTATCTATAATAAGTTAGTTGAGCGTGCAGTCGATAAAGGAAAACCCGGAAAAGATAGCGTGTTTGGGCATGGCTCAATCACTTATTAAGGCTTAAAATTCAGCACGCAAAGAAATGGACGCAATGCTTTGTGTGTATGTATTTGCCTCTAACTGAGATTGATAATCCCCATACTCAGCCTCGGTAATTAAACTTAACGAATCAAGCAGCGATAGTTGCCAATGCGCGGTTAAAATATGGCGGCTTTCATCACGTGATGGGGTTGGCTCAGTGAGCATATCGTTTGGATTCTCTTGATAGTCTTTATCTTGATATCGCCAACCAATGCTCGCTTTATTTGTGTTGCCGAAAGCGGTGAACGTGTGTGAAACGCGCGTGTTTAAAGTCCAGCCAGAAAAGTCATATTGTTGCTCAGTTGCTTCTTCTTTGTCGAGACTTGCACCCAGTAGCAACATGGTATTACCTTGATTTATAAAATAAAAAAGACTGGTGTCAAGGCCAAGGCTTTGTGCGTCACG
Source organism: Pseudoalteromonas sp. bablab_jr011 (assembly GCF_016464045.1). NCBI lineage: Bacteria > Pseudomonadati > Pseudomonadota > Gammaproteobacteria > Alteromonadales > Pseudoalteromonadaceae > Pseudoalteromonas > Pseudoalteromonas sp. bablab_jr011. The sequence goes on from NZ_JACDWU010000135.1 coordinate 37,936, forward strand.
TGCAGGTTGAGTGGTAAACTGTTTTTCACCCGCTTTCAATGCTGCTCTTAAATATGTGGTGTTATTGACAAAGTGACCTATGTAAAGACTTCCTTGGTCGAGCGTTAAAAATGTTTTGTTTGCCACTTGGGCTGTTGCACCATCATAACGAAAGCCAATGTCAGTGTGTGTTAGCTTATAATTTGTGTCTAACCCGTATTGATGGAGCGATAAGTCGTATTGATCCAAGGTATGGTAATTGGTGTTTTCATAACGATAACTGGGTGTGAACTTGAGTGCATCGGTTGCTTTAAATTCTGCACTTAGACCCGCAGACAGCAAGGTGCCAGTGTCACTTTGCGATGAAATGACATCGAGCTCTTTTATTGCTAAATCTGAGTTGCTCGTTAAACCAATCTGAGCATGTGTATTAAACGTTGCATCGGCTGCGGTTGCATGAATGCTTAACGTCATTGCACTCATTACAGCAAGTGTTGTTAGTGTACGCATAGCGACCTCCTTAAAAGTGCGCCGGGTAATAACCCGGCACAACACGACTTTAAAGGCCTAAATTAAGGCTATTTTGGATACTGTTAACCACTTCTGTTGTTGTGGTCGCGGTGACTTGGTCAGCAACTTGTTGGCTGACACTATTACTCACAGTAGAAGTTACCGTTTGCTCAACACTACTTTGCACAGAGTCGATAGCGGCTTGTTGCACATTCCCTGACAGGCTTGATTGTAGGTTGTTGCTAATGGCAGATACTTGGTTCACATCAAGCAGTGGGAGCTCGGTTATGTTCGCTTGAGTTAATGAACTTGTTTGCTGATCTAGCTGGTTTTGCAAGGTCAGTGCAGTAGGGTTAATTGCATTACTTGTGGTCATTGCATTAACCATCGATACGCTGTTATCAATAGTTGCACCTGCTTGGTTTGATATCGCTGTTACACTCACTGAGTTGGCAGACTCATTAATGCTATTAAGTGAGCTTGCGGTAGTTGCAGTAGGCGTTTGTTCAGCATTTTGAGCCGTGTTTGTTGTGTTTGTTTCAGTACTGGTTTGTGCACTGTTGCTCGTAGTCGTGTTTGTTTCTGTGGCTGAGTTTTGAGTTGTCGCAGAGCCTGAAACTTGGCTATTTTGCATCAATGATGTCGTGCTTGTTTGGCTTGCATTAGCCGGTGCAAGAGATGTTTGCATATTACTTGAAGCTTGTTGGTCGGTTGATACCGATAATTGCACATCTGCTGCGTAGCTCGCCGTTGTTAAACCTGCTGAAGTTACTACACACATTGCGATTAAAGTTTGTTTAAAGTGAGTCATTGTCTCGTCCTCTTTTTTACGAATTGACATAGAGGTAACGAACAGACGAGATATTTATTCCCAATTTTTTTATAAGCAGGTGTGAAAGTAAGGCAAGCTGGGCAACTTGCCTTATGGTAGAGCATGGAGCTCTGTGTTAGCTAAAAGAGCTAGATAAGGAAAAACGTAAGCCTTACCTGTTGTGCAAGCAGCCGATGGCTGCTTACAATTATGCAAAAATATGCATAATTAGGTGTCTAGAATCGTATACTTGCACCAACAAAGTAACGGGTGCCAAATTCATCTACGCTGTGCACAATGTTGCCTGCTTTTGGTTGGCGTAAGACGAGGGCTTCGTTCAATAAGTTAGCTGCCTCAAGGGTGATATCTAGATAATCAGTCGCATGCCAAACAATCGATGCATCTAATTGATCATACGGGTCGTTCATGCTGTCTAAACTACTTCCGTTATACTGGCGAACCCAGTCATCGCGGTAGTTATAGGCTAGTCGTGCACTGAAAATTTCATTTTCATAGTAACCAGATAGGTTAAATGAGTTTTGTGATACTTCTTCAATAGGAACTTCTTCGCCCGCTGAATTTGTGCGGCTGCTGTCTGTGTAGGTGTAGTTTGCTTGAATACCAAAGCCATTATCAAAGTCTTGTTGGTATTGTAATTCAAGGCCTCGTACATCGGCTGTACCAACGTTTCTTGAACGTGTTACAAGACATTCAGGACCGCAACCAGGGTAATTTTCTTTAACGGTGGTTTGCTCAATGTAGTCGCTAATGTTCTTAATAAAGAATGTAGCACCGATAATAGATGATGGGCTGAAATACCACTCTATACCCATGTCATATTGGTCTGACTTATAGGGGTCAAGCTCGGGGCTGCCGACATTGGCTGTTTGAAAGCTTTCTGAGATGATATCTGCCACTTTCATATCGTCATAATCAGGGCGTGAAATTGCAGAACCTGCGGCGAAACGAAAAATCATCTCTTCAGATAAATCAACAGCTAAGTTAAAACTTGGTAAGTAGTTACTGTAACTTTTGTTGATTTTATCTGGCTCGCCATTAATGCTGCCGGTTGAGAGAATATCAGTGTCGACATAGCGTAAGCCGATGTTACCTCTAAAGCCTTCACCCGAAAAATTACTTTTCACGTAGGCAGCAGTGATATCTTCTTCAATCGAAAAAGCATCTTTTACGGTGATTTCAGAAGGCTTATTTTTGTGTGCGTAATCCCATATTGCGGTGCTTGCAACAGGGAATGCTGACAAACTGCCTGCACGACCTTCAGCACTGTGTAAGCCTGATACAAAGCCACCATTGAAATCGGCGAGGGTTAAGTTATCTGCTTGAGCTGCAGCGACATCTAAATCTTGGAAATCACCTTGTGATGAAAAAACTTTCTCTTGCACTTTCAAGCCTGCTTGTATCGATGTAAACAAGCCTGACTCAAGCTGGAAAGTAAAATCAGCTTGGGCGTAATCAATCGTATTATCGCGTTTGTAGTTAATAAATGTGAACTCTTGAAATAGCGCAAAGTTACTGTGATCGCTCATATAATCAGGGTTTGTTGGAATTAACTCCAAAGGTCCTGCAACGTCAAAACTAAAGCTTGAGTTTGCAGTGTCGGTAATATCACCCCACCACGTACTTGACTGTAAAGTACGGCCTTCGGCATTAGATCGACCAACTACAAAGTCTGCTGACCATGTGTCTGCATTGTAATTAACCGAAAAATTCAGTGCATCGGTTTGCATTTTGGGTGTTCGTAATACGGTATTATTGAAAAGGGGAGCAAGCCCAGGACCCGACGCAAGTGATGTTGCAGCTGTGACAATACCTTGATCATTGACAACAACAGAGTCACCTTGCATTTGCCCAAAGCCGACAATCGCAAATTGTGCTGAGTTTACATGGCTATTTTCAAGTTCAAATAAGTTGTAGTTTAAATCCATGCTTAAGGCGTCGCTAGGTGCGTATTGTAGCGTGATTTGTGAGCTGCTTCGCTCTCTGTCTTCATCAAATAAAATGGATGACATTGCACCATATGATTGGCGCTCTACACCATTTGTATCGACAAATGTGGTGTTACCAGCGGGACCAAAGTTTGATAGCGTTTCGCGGTATACTTTTGACTCTTCATTAGAGTAGGCAACTAAAACACCAAAGTTTTCATCGTCGTTTTTCCAACTTACAAGGCCTGAGTAAGCGGGTGACCATGTTTTAGCATTGGCGTGATAGCTGTTTTCAACAGAAGCGTAAACGGTGCCACTTTCTAAGTTAAGTGGTTTTCTTGTTCTGAGGTTAACTGTGCCTCCCATTGCGCCTTCGTTGATATCGGCCTCGGCTGATTTGTATAAATCCATTCCAGAAATTTGTTCTGCTGCCAGCATTTCAAAATTAAAACTTCGATTCATTCCACCTAAATCAAACCAACCGACACTGGCAACGTTTTGGCCATTCAGTAATACCATGCTTTGTTCTGGTGCTGTGCCACGTACGGTTACACCCGCTACTTCGCCAAATGTACGTACGACAGTCACACCAGGAATACGTTGCATGGCATCACCGATATTTTTGTCTGGGAATTTGCCAATATCTTCAGCTGAAATAGAATCAACAACAGAATCTGCAAAGCGCTTAGTGTTTAATGCTTCGGTCAGGCTGCGACGAATACCACGCACTTCAATGGTCTCCATTTCCTTGTTTTCTTGTGCCTGTGATTCACTTTGCTGAGCATAAGTTGACAGCGATACGCTTGATAGCGCTGTCATTATGCATAGCGTTAAATAATGGGTTTTTAAAGCAGCGGTTGTTTTCATTAGGTTATCCTTTTTTGTTATCGTTATAATTAATAAAATTGATTTACTAATTATTTATTAAATCATTTTGACTAATTGTCAAGTTTAATTTGGTTGTTTTATGAACGCTCTATAACAGCTTTGCTATAACTTCTGCACTAATCGCTCTGCTTGAGTAGGCGCAAATATACGTTTTTAACTGCGGGTGGTTTTCGAGTTCGTAGTAAGAGCGCATGGCAATAACGATAAGCTGATCGGGCCATTTATCGATTGCCTTTTTGAGTATTTTTTGTTGCTCAGAAACATCAAATGACTCGCCGGGCAAAGGGTAATCTTCGGTTACTAGCACAAGGGGGGTGTTGAGTTCGAAGTCGTCGCTGTTCAGAGCCGCTAACAGTTGCTGATAGCTAAGCAGTGTGTGGGGCGTACTGCGTTGTTGCAGCGTACTTACAATGACATGTTGAGCCGATAAAGGATCATTGGGGCCTATGCCTCTGTCGTTAGTTATTTTTTCGTAACCTTGCGGGTTTGCAGCAAATGCTAAGGTAAATGGGCGAGTGTTGAGTGGCCAAAGTCCTTGTTCATTTCTTAATACTTTTATGGCTTTCTCTGCTGCAAGTTTTGCAATGTCAGAGGCTTTATTAAGCAGACTGTTCGTTGGTGTCGGCGAATCTGCAAAGTGCCTATATTTGAACACGAGTACCTGTTGAAGCCGGTCATTAATGACTTTTTCATCCAGAACGTTATTTTTTACAGCGTCGATAACCCCTAGAATAGTCGCCGCTTGAATTTCTTTGTAGGGGGTTGTGCTGTTTTCGTAATGCTCCTCACTTAACATGACAATATGAGCACCTGCTTCAAGCGCTTTAATAGCGGCTTCGGCAGGCTCATAATTATGCCTCATTGACCACATATTCATGCTGTCGGTAATAATTAGCCCTTTAAAACCCAATTGTTTTTGTAAAATGTCCTGCAATATGATCTTCGATAGAGTTGCGGGGTTTTTAGGGTCTATTTGCGGATAGCAAATGTGGCTTGTCATAATAAGCCCTACGCCTTGCTCAATAGCGGCTTTAAACGGAACTAAATCTTGTTGCATGAGTGCGGTAAAAGATTTATCTACAATGGGGAGGGTTTGATGTGAATCACTCTGTGTATCACCATGACCAGGAAAATGTTTTGCACAACACAGGTTTCCCGACTTATTTGCTCCCTCGACTGCAGCGCTGACATGATGGGCAACTCCAACCGTTTCTTCACCAAAAGCACGTAAGCCAATAATCGGGTTATTAGGGTTTGCGTTGACATCAGCACAAGGCGAAAGCAGGGTGTTGTAACCAATTTGCTGCATTTGCTCACCATAAACTTGGTACATGTCTGCGGTAAGTGCGCGATCATTTGCTTGGCCCAGCGCCAGATTACCGGGACCTAAATCGGTATGGTGTGTGAGTATTCCCCAAGCGCCTTCTTGATCTACTGCGAGTAATAAAGGGACATCACATGCTCTTAAAGCGGCTTCCTGTTGTAGCATAGTCGCCAAATTCGTTGCCTCTTTAGGATTGGCAGCGTTGTCATCTGTGATATAAAAACCACCCACATGGTAGTATTTGACTAATGCTTTTGCGTATTCGTAATCATTACCTGCAAAAGCGAGTAAGAACAGTTGACCCACTTTTTCGGCTAAGGGCAAGGTGTCGATTAATTGGGCTACTTTTTTTTCTATGCTCATGATTATACTTCCTTATGCTGCTGTTTTAGCGCCTGTGATGAGGCTAACTAAGTCTTCTTTGCTTACCTCGGATACAGCAACATCGGCAACCGATCTACCTTGGTAAAGTACAACCGCTCTGTTGCATGTTTCTACGACATGCTGCATATTATGGCTGATCAATAATACGGCAACGCCTTGAGAGCTGATAAGGTTGATTAGCTCATTGACTTGGGCGCTTTGCTCAACACCTAAAGCGGCTGTTGGTTCGTCCATAATAACGATATCAGCTCCCCAGTTTACAGCGCGGGCAATGGCCACAGCTTGGCGCTGTCCGCCCGATAAACGGTAAATCTGTTCTTCAAAACTAGGAATACGGCTGTTAAGTCGGTTTAATGCTTTTTTGGCTTTTTTCTCCATGGCTTTTTTATCAAGCCAGCCTAGTCGACGAAGAATAGGGTTTTTGTGTTTTATTTCACGGTTCAGAAATAAATTTTCTGTAATGTTGAACTCTGGCACCATGGCGAGGTCTTGAAAAACTGTTTCGATCCCAACATTGCGTGCATCTAAAGGGGAGTCAATATTGACCGCTTGACCATTCACGATTATTTCGCCTTCGTCTGGGCTATGAATGCCTGAAACACAGCGAACTAAGGTTGATTTCCCAGCGCCATTGTCGCCGAGTAAGCCAACAACTTCGCCTTTGTTAATGGTAAAGTTAACCCCTTGAAGTGCGTGAACACCGCCAAAACTTTTTTGTATATTTCGGACTTCTAAGGCCACTTGGTCGAGTGCTGTTCTAACCATTTTTTAACTCCTTGACACCAATAGCAACGGCAATCACTAAAATTACACCGCGCGCAATCATTTGTTCATTGGTGGAAAAACCAGAAAGGATTAACCCGTTATTGATCATACCCATTAACCACGAGCCTAAAATTGCGCCAATAATGCAAGCGCGACCACCAAAAAGACTGGTTCCACCAATGGCAACAGCCGCAATCACAGTTAATAAGTCTGCTTCGCCGAGTGTGTAGCGTGCACCATGTAAACGACCGGCATACAACAAGCCTGCAAGCGCCGCTGCTAAAGAAGAAATAACTAATGCATAAAGTCTAATGCGTGTCACTTTAATGCCCATGGCGAGGGCTGCTTTTGGACTGCCTCCCACGGCGAGTAAATGACGGCCAAAAGAAAGCTTTGTTAGAACAATGTAGGCAATTGCTGCTACCACAACAGTCCAAATAAGTAAGGAAGGCACACCAAAAAGCTCGCCCGCTCCAAAAAAAGCAGTGAAAGTTTGATCGATAATTGGCACAGATTCTAAATTAGTAATTTGTCGTGCAACGCCTGTAATTACGCCCATTGTACCTAAGGTGATAAGCAATGAAGACACTTGCAAGCGCTCGATTAGTAAGCCGTTAATAAGGCCCACAATGAGTCCCACGCTCAAGGCGCCAACAACAGCAAGAGGAATGCCTACATGCTGTAGCAAAATCGCGCCGACTAACGCCGAAAGTGCAACAACGGCACCAATTGACAAGTCAATATGCCCAACGGCTAATGCAAACGTAAGTCCAATAGCCATAATAGTGACGGGCGCTGTTTGTCTTACGATATTCATGAAATTGGTGAGGCTAAAGAAGCCACTGTCATGGAGCGTAATGGTAAATAGCAGCATCACGGTCAGAAAAATATAGTAAATAAAGAACTCTCGCTTCAACGCGATCCCCTTTATTTGGTTTAGTGTTAGTTGATTTATGCTCATGTCGTTCCTTATTGTTTTAATGCTAAATCAAGTAATTTAGGCAGCGGTGCTTTAAATGCTTTTTGCCAAATAGGGGCAATATTTTCGTGGGTCACTGAGTCGAAAGGGACCAGTGTAAATTCAGGTACTTGAATACCTATTTCAGCCCCAGCTGCAATGCGAGCCATGGTTTTACCAATGTCGTAGGGTCTGTCTGAAATGGTGCCGTATACATTGCCATTCATCGCCATATCAAGCAGGTTATTTACTCCTAAATCATGGGTAATAACTTTTATATCTTTACGGCCAATCGAGCGTAGCGTTTCAATAACGCCTTCTGCTGCGGCATCCCATGATACATAAAGAGTATCTATTTCAGGGTGTTGTAAGAGCATTGCTGCAGCGATATTGCTTGTTTCATGTTCTTTTACGAAGCCTTTTTCGCTGATCACTTTAATATTGCTGTAGCGCGCTAAGGCTTTTCGAAAAGCCTGATCGCGATTATTGGTAATAAAATAGTTAGCGTCATGGAAAATAAGCCCTACTTTGCCCGCATTATTTGATGCTTGCGCGACTAATTCTGCGGCTGCTTCTCCCATACCAAACATGTCATCAGTCACAATACCGACATAGTCTTGGTTATGTTTAAATCCTGGAATCGGGTTACTTAATAAAACCAGTCTGGCGCCGACGGCAAGTATTTTTTGATAGCTTAATTTAGTGCTTATGCCATCAATGCTCAGAGATAAAACGAGGTCGGGTTCTAGAGTTGAAATATTCTCTAAATCAGCCACTTGTTTTGCAGGGTCGTATTGCGCATCGGTTTGTGCAATCACTTTGATACCAAGCTTTTTAAACTCATCTTCTGCTCCGCGGCTAACGGCATTGATCCACGGGCTTGCGCCATGCCAAGCGAGTGCTGCGGTAAGGTGTTTATTTTTTATAGTCTTTATTTGTTCTGAAGAGAGCGCTATGTCGCTGGCATTCGCTGCTTTTGACCAGTCTATTGTTTGGCTATCTTGTGCCGATAAAGCAAAGCTGTAAAAGCATAACGAGCATAATACGTGTAAAAAGTAGCGGTTTGCTGATTTGAGTATGCTTTGCTTGCTGTTTTTTTTAGTCGATGACATGTTAAACAATCCTGTTTAATGCACGTACTTTGACTTAATTATCATAGCCTACTGTAACTAATTGTAATTTATAGGTAAGCTTGTTTTGTAATGTGAAATTAAAGTAAAAGTAACGTTTCTAAGTTGTTTTATTTATAATCATATTTATGCATGAGTATAAATATGTCAAATGTTTTTACTAATTAATTTTTGTTCGGTTTCCTGTTACGATAGCTTAAACTGCGTAAGACGTTGTAAACGAAGAAAGATGTAAAAAAGGTGGGCTTACAGTGAAAGGATCTAACGCAAAGCAAAATAAAGCGATAAATTTGCGTCTTGTACTCTCGCAAATTGTTACTCAAGGCCCTGTTTCGCGTGTGGAAATTGCGCGAAATACTCAGCTTACAAAGCAAACAATCACCAATATGGTTGAAGAGCTGCTAGCGGCAAAACTAGTAGAAGAAGTCGGGATTAAAAAAGCAGAAGGTGCAGGAAAACCGTCTAAAATGCTCGTGTTAAATAAAAAAGCAGCCTATAGCATTGCGATAAGAGTGTTGAATAACGAACTAGAAGTGGGACTTTTCTACTTAAATGGTGAGCAAATAAACCGACTGCATACTTTGGTTGAACCTGATGCGCTGTTAGATAAAGCGGCGTATTTAGTCGACACGCTAGTGCAAATCGATAATATTGATAAGTCATTAATTTTAGGCGTTGGGTTATCACTTGAAGTTAGTGATGATACGGCGATTAATCGTTTTACATTTAACAAGCAATGGCAGCAACGTTTAGCCAATAAGTTGCAATTACCCGTGGCGCTTGAAACCTCAGCTTCGGCGTGTGCTGCTTTTCAAATGTTATTTGGAGAAGCACAGCAACTTCACAACTTTATTTTTGTACACTTAGGCTCAAGAGTTGAATCAGCGGTGGTGTATGATAGGCAAATTTTGCTTGGTCAAAATGGCCTAACAGGCGCGTTAGGTGATATTTTTGTAACACCAGAAACAGATGAAAGCACAGCCGAATTAGGACGATTAAACGACTTTGCATCGATAACATCCTTAAAGGCTATGCTTAATTTAAATGATTTAACGCAAGAAGAAGTCATTACCCAATCAGCTGTAAGTAAACATTTAGATAGGTGGGTAGACCAAGCCGCCGAGCCTCTGCGCATTGCTATTCATACGCTTGAATCACTTTTGAATACGCAAACAATCATCATTGGTGGTGATGTCAGTGATATTTTATTAGAGAAACTAATTAAGCAATTACGGCCTTTTATACCTTCTATCTCTCAATATGGTGACAGAGAGGTTGTTAGGTTAATTAAAACCCCTGATGTTGCCAACATCACCATTAAGGGGCTAGCCACTTTACCACTTCATGCCGCATTGAGTCGTAAGAATATGCAAACGCTTTACATGCCACTTGAGCTTCAATGCTCCCAAATTCAACATTTAGTGTATGCTTCTGAAAGCTAAAATAAACTAGATGAGCGAACATAATAGGAGAGATTAAAAAAGTGATAAATGACTCTTAAGCATTTTAATAATCATGTTAATCACTCTATGAATACAGCAGACTGCTCATACTTTTAATCAATACGTTGAGAATGTACCTGTTAAATAAGGTTACTTATAAAGTCCAGAAACCCCCTGTTTTGTTAGGCATTTTTTGGCCGATACAGCATGGCGTTACTTTCTAAACTCATTTTTTTCAACGTGTTAAATGTAAAGTTGCTGTTTTTATAGAGGCGGTTTTTATGAGAGGGCTTTTGTCTATAGGTAAAAATAACAAGTCATTTTTAAGTTATGGAAAAATATATTTAATTTTATATCTTTAGCTATAGAACAAATAATAGTCAATTCGAGGATTATATTCTAAGTTTGGCTATTGAACTTGCCTTAATTGTTGGTTTATTATCCACCCCCTAATTCTAATTAAGGGATAATAATAAGAATGGATCTCCACACATTGCTCGTTTGTACGGCACTGGTTAGCTTTATAATGATGTTAACAATGGCTGCTTTGTACATTGCGAGTCGTAACGAAAGTTATTTAATTGATTGGCTGGTGTGTGGTGCATTATTTTTCGCTTCCAATTTATCGGGTATTCTCGCGACTAATGTCGATTTTCCTTCGTTTTTCCATCCTGCTTTTGCGAATGCTTGCTATTTAGCTGGGCATGCAGCGCTTTTCAGTGGCGTATCTAAATGCTTATATAATCGTTCGATGTGGGGGGTTGTGCTGATCGTTTTTGTTGGCATTTTTGTTATGCATTTTGTGCCAGCAATGAATGAGTCAATTGAACTGCGTATTGTTGTTTTGTATCCGATGATTGCTGCACTTGATATTTCGGCGATGCTAGCACTTTGGAAGCACCGAAAAGAAGAGGCGGGCAAAGCGTATTACTTGCTCATTATTTTGTTGTTTATTTTCTCGGCGCAACAGTTATTTAGAGGCTATTTGTTACTGACAGGTATTGAAAATACGCCATGGATTGAAAAGCATCAACTTTTAAACATAGGTAGTTTAGCGGTTATCGCTTTTTACTTTTTACTGACGATAGCATTTTCTGTTGTGGTGACTTGGCGTAAAGAACTCGCGTTAAGAGAGTATTCTTTAACGGATCATTTAACAGGGTGGTATAACCGTAAAGCGCTTGAGGTATTTGCTAATAAAGAGCTAAAGCGATGTATACGCAATGACGCCCAGTTAGCCTTTATAGTGTTTGATATTGACCACTTTAAATCAGTGAACGATCAGTTTGGACATATACTTGGCGATAAAGCTATCGCACATGTAACCGCAATTGCTAAACAGCAACTCAGGGAATATGACCAATATTTTCGCTTAGGAGGCGAAGAGTTTGCTGTGTTAGTGAGCCACATAAGCGGCCAAGATGTTGAATTATTGGCACAGCGTATTCGAAAATCTGTTGCAAAAACACCGCTTATTTTAGACGATGAAACTGTGTATCTGACAGTAAGTGTCGGAGTTGCAATGTTGAACCCACAAGAAACAAGTTGGCAAACAGTACTAAAACGTGCAGATGATGCGTTGTATCGTTCAAAGCATCAAGGTCGTAATCAAGTAACGAGTTTTGGCGACTTAGCAAAAATATAAGCATCTCGAAAATAATTGCTTATTCCGAGTTTGAAACACTCCACTAGAGAGAACATTAACTTTTCACAATACTGTGATGATGACTTTTAAGCGCATTCATAAAATGGCTAGTCTGGTTATGTGAATGGTTAGTTTTGCAGTTTGGAATATCACCGTTATTTAATTTTATTGTGCCTAATCAACAACTCGTAGTGATTAAAGCGTCGTTATTAGGTGCTTTATGACATTTTCGTGAAGATTGTGATACTGTAACTTTTTATGATTTCTTTGCTTTATAATGCTCTTTTTATTTGTATGATAAAGCTGGTTTCAGCTTGGAGTTAGCATGGTTTCACGTCGAGAATTTTTGGTAGGGGCGGGTACGTTAGCCTTTTTAGGGTTATCAAAAAGTGCCATTGGCAAAGTGTCGCTTAATGATTTGCAAACAACGATCAAAGGGTTTGGTCCTTTATTGCCTGACCCTGATGCGCTATTAGATTTACCCGCAGGTTTTAGTTATCAGATTATTTCGAGCTTAGGTGAGAAAATGTCAGATGGCTTCACTGTTCCCGACAAAGCCGATGGTATGGGCTGTCTTGCCCTTGGCAATGACCGTGTTGCTTTGGTGCGTAACCACGAATTAAAACCAACAGATTTAACTAAAGCCGAAGCCAGTATCGCACAGCATAAAACACCATTCGCCTTCGATACTAACCGCGAAGGTGTCGCACTTCCTGGTGGTACTAGCCACATTATTTATAATTTAAAAACCCATCAAAAAGAGCAAGAGTATCTTTCGTTAGTGGGCACTATTCGTAACTGTTCTGGTGGTATTACGCCTTGGGGCTCGTGGCTGACTTGTGAAGAAACAACCGACACCAAAGCCGATGGATTCAATCAAGATCATGGTTATATTTTTGAGGTGCCTGCCAATAGTAAAGGCCTCATTAAACCTGAGCCATTGAAAGCCATGGGACGCTTTAATCATGAAGCGGCCGCTGTCGACCCACGCACTGGTATTGTGTATTTAACCGAAGATAAGGGTGACAGCGTTTTTTACCGTTTCATTCCTAACGAATATGGCAAGCTGCACAAAGGCGGCCAATTACAAGCAATGGTCGTTAAAGGGAAACCACAGTTCGATAGCCGTAACTGGCATAGTAAGACCATGCCACTGCATCAAGAGTTGGATGTTGAGTGGATTGACTTAGATAACCCTGAAAGCCCGAAAGATGACTTACGCTTACGTGGCTTTAAGCAAGGCGCTGCTTTATTTGCGCGAGGTGAAGGCATTCACTGGGGTGATAAAGAGCTTTATTTTTGTTGTACTAATGGCGGTAAAAAGCAACTTGGTCAGGTAATGAAATACCAGCCATCAGAATTTGAAGGCACTAATAAAGAAGCTGAGAAACCTGGCAAGATATCGTTGTTTGTTGAGAGTACCAGCAAAACACTCTATAACTTTGGCGATAACTTAACAGTGTCACCAAATGGCCATTTAATTGTTTGTGAAGATCAATACACCGATGTGGTTGATAATCACTTACGTGGCGTGACTCCTGAAGGACAGGTTTATAATTTTGCGCGTTTGGTTGCGCAAACAGAACTTGCTGGAGCCTGTTTTTCGCCCGATGGCAGTACCTTGTTTGTAAATGTTTACTCACCAGCAAAAACACTCGCCATAACAGGTCCTTGGCATCAGTTTAGTGGTTGATTAAAGCGCTGCTCATAACGTTTTTCATTCGTAATGAGTATGCGTTATTTAACGGGGCTTTTTTGATGCTCTACGGGCATGCTTTGCTATCCATTTAGTCATCTTTTTCATTAAAGCGGGTGGAAAATCATGCCCCATGCCGGGCACCACTTTTAATTTACTGCGTTTGATTATAAGTGCGGTATTAATGCCAGCTTCAAGAGGGATGACAGGGTCGGCACTGCCGTGAATAACCAAGGTCGGGGCTTTAATTTTTTTCAATAGTTTTTCGCGATAAGGGGTTGCTGCAATGGCTGCTAGTTGGCGTTTGAAACCCTGTTGATTATGAGCGGCACGCTTACTATAACGGTTTGCGTTTTCATACAAAGCGCATTCATCTTGCGGGTAAGCAGGGCTGCCAATTAATTGATTAAGGCGTACGTTGTATTTTATTTCGGCTTCTTTAGTTCGGTTTCGTGGCTGTATTTTAGCTAGTTTTATGAGTAAATTAATGTTCGAGCCTGAAAACGACCAAGGTGAACTACTCGACATAATGGTGGTTAAACTGAGTACGCGCTTTTTGTATTTTGCAGCAGCTATTTGTGCAATCATGCCCCCCATTGATGCCCCCACTAAATGCGCTTGTTTGATAGAAAGTGCATTCATCAACTCTTTTACATCACGGGCCATGTCATCTAATGAATAGGGGAGGTGGGTGCGTAGCGGTAAACGGCGGCTCAGCCAATGTTTTATAAGGCTTGGTTTGCCTAATTCATCGAGCGATGATGACAGCCCTGCATCGCGATTATCAAAGCGAATTACTCTAAACCCTTTTTCTACTAAACCACTATACAAGGCCTCTGGCCACACGGTAAATTGTGCGCCTAAGCCAATAATCAATATGATCACAGGTGCATCAAGGTCACCTTTATCTTGGTAACTAATAGATATACCGCTGGCTGTGAGAATATTTTCCATTATTTAACTAACAGGCTTACGCAGGTTAACGAAGTATAAATGGCATTGTTGGCAGTTTAGTGACAGTCGTATGACCTGCTCGAAGTAGGCAGCACAACAGTGAGTGCTGCCTATATTCAGGGAGAAAAATATTAGAAGTAAGCGGTAACGCCAATCCAGAAATTACGGCTTTTATCTTTTACGTTGTAGTCATCAGTGAAAGTGACTTCACTCACTACGCCACGACCTGTTAGGTACTCGTACTCACCATCCCCATTTAAGTCGGTATAGCTCGTACTATAAGAGGTGAAATCTTCGTCGAGTAGGTTGTTTACGCGGGCATTAATTTGCACGTACTCATTAACATAGAACTGTGCACCTAGATTAAGTAGGTTATAGTTTTTGTAATACAGCGCTTTATCGTGCACGTTATCCCAGCCACGGTAACGATCTGAGCGATACACACCTTGTAAATAAAGGTTGATTGAGTCGGTGGCTTCCCAGTTTAGCGTTAAGTTGGCCATGTGCTCAGCACTGTTAGTTAATGGTTTGCCTTGTTCTGGTCCGCTCTTTTGTTCGCTGTCAGTCCATGTGTAGTTACCATTGATTGACACCGTGTTGGTTAGTGTATATTGGCCTGCAATTTCAACACCTTGTAGATCAACTTCATCAATATTAATTTTTTGGCTGTAGCTGTCATAGCCCAGTTGATCGTATTGGCCTAAGTTAACACACGGGCGCACACCATTGGTTTGCTCACAGCTTAAAATGGTATCGCCGCGGGCTATTTTATCTTCGAACTTAGTGTTGTAATAAGTGACATTGATGTTGTGATCACCTTCAAGTGATGTCCAATAAAGCGCGATTTCTGAGTTAACACTGGTTTCTGGTTCTAAGTCTGGGTTACCAGCAAATGGGCTGGTGCCTTGACCACCAAAACCAGTAATACCGTCGTATAGGTCGGTTGTTTGTGGGGTTTTATAACCAGTGCTAACACCGCCTTTTAAAGTCCAAGTGTCGGATAAGTTATACACAGCGTACACGCGGGGTGATACTTGGCTGCCAAATACATCATGGTCGTCGTAACGGGCACCCAAAGTGAAAGTAAAGTTATCGGTTGCCATCCAGTTATCTTCGGCAAATACCGAGTACATGTTTTGTTCTTGAACTTGACCGGCTTGGTCACTTTCAAGACCAAATACACCATCTTTTAACTCACCATCAATTAACTGACCACCAATTGCTAAATTGTGGCTGCCAAAACCGCCAGTGATTGGAATATCAAAGCGTAAATCATAGGTGTACTGACTGCTTTCAAGTGGGCGAGCTGGGCGGGGTAAGAAGGTGTCTTCGGCTAAATCTTTTCGTGCTTGCTCATCCATACCTTCATATTCGCCAGTGCCATCGTACATAGCTTGCAGCTCTATACGCTCACTAACGCTTAGAGGCAAAGTGCGGCCGTTATTTTGCGTATCAACATACGATACCGACGCTTTAATGGTGGCCCATTCAAGCTCACCATCATAACTAAATGACCACCACTCACGGTCAAACTCTTGATCGGCGGCATAACCTGCACGTGGATTAACCTGACCGCGGCTGTCTTGCCAAATAGATTCAATATTATCTTTAGTGCCTAAAGGGTAAGTAATAGTGCCTGATTCAATATCGTAGCTTGGCGTGTTGTCATACACTTGGCTTGAGTTGTCATAATCAAACCGTAAATGATGAGAATCAAAAGGTGTGTAAGTTAAAGTAAAGCCGTATTGTTCGTTGGTATTATCAACAGTACGACCACCACTACCAAAGCCAAGTGAGCGAGTATGCACGACACCATTAGGATCGACCGCAGGTTCAAATGTTGGCGAGGAGGCTTGTTGCTCATAAATACTGCCGCGCACACCTAAGCTTAAAACATCTTTGATAAGCGGACCCATCACGCTAAAGTCGGTGGTTATGTCATCACCAAAGTCGTCGTTTTGCTGTAATGAACGGCTAAATGACACTGCACCGCTCCAGTTATCAGTGTGCTTTTTAGTGATGATATTAATAACACCACCAAGTGCGTCTGCTCCATAAAGTGTCGATGCAGGGCCGCGAATAACCTCAACACGTTCAATAGCGTCAACCGGCGGCACGTGATTAAAGGCGTTACCACCAAAGTTATTAGGGTATATATCACCGTGGTTGTTTTGACGTTTACCATCGATCAATAGCAGGGTGTATTCACCTGTTAAACCACGCATACTCACACTGCCTTGGCCTGTTTTGTCGCGGGTTGTACCAATGTCGATGCCTTCTAAATACTGCACTGCATCGAGCACCGAAGTAAAGGCGTGAGATTTAATATCTTCATTTGTGATAATTGAAATACTTGCAGGTGCTTCAGTTACTTTTTGCTCAAAACCAGTGGCGGTAATAACTAAATGTTCCATGTCTTGCTTAGGCTTTGCATCATCTGCTATTGCTGAAAATTGTGCGGTAATTGCCAGAGTTAATAAGCTAAGTCTTATTGATTTCATTGTTGATCCCAATTTTTTTTGTTAGTCCATATAAGATGGCGGTTATAGTATATAAAACACAAATAAGATCAAGAATAATTCGCATTTGAGTGCTTGTTTTAAAGCCAGCTTTCCACGGCGCTTATTTAAAAAGGGCTGATAGCGGGTAATTAGCTATCATTACTTTTATTGCAGAAAAGTAATGGCAGAAAAGTAATTGAAAATATGAAGTGGGGGAATAAGCTTACGAAACGCTGTTTAAACGTTTAAATTATAATGAGTTATAAATTCCTTTATAAATTGATTTATAAAAACATGAGATGCCAAAGCCTGCCAAAAACATACTGAACTCGGCATGTACTTGCGCTTACACGAACAACCGAGAGCCATATTTGCACGGTAATGCTTTTAGCCGCTTTGTTTTAAGTGGCTTAAATTATAAGTTCAAATGGTCAGGTATTATTGCTGATTATAGCGATGACTCAACGCGCGTAGTCGATGTCTTTGAAGGCATCATAAACCGCTAAATGCAATGTGTCGCCGTGCTCATGTTCGGAGAAAAACTGGAATTTCACTTGGCTTTTGTCTTTAAGTGAATGAGCAAGTTGTTTGTATAATTCTTTCGCAACTCGCTCCATTACATGGCCTTCTTTGCCAACTGCAATGTACACCGATTTAGGAGGATGATTTGGTTTAAATTGGCTTTTTAATAACGCCTCATCGTCCCACCACAAGCTTGGGCTTATGATTAGGTAATGATCGAATAACGCACTGTGATTATACAATATTTCAGTTGCAAGCAAGCCCCCTAAAGATTGACCTATTAGGGTCTCTGTGCCGTTAGTACGGTACTCTTTGGCGATTAATGGTTTTAATTCATGTTGTAAAAAATGGATAAATTGTTCAGCTCCCCCATGGCTTGGAAGTTCTTGCTGGTCAAAGTGGTTGTTACTTTTTGTGGTGAAGTCGTGCTTTCTATCAATATTACTTATCCCGACAACAATGGTGTCGGGGATCATTTTGATCCATGAAAAATTCGCAAATTGCACCAGGCCCGCTATATGAATAAAGTCTTCATTTTTAGAACCATCTAATAAGTAAATGACCGGGTAATGTTTGTCTGTATTTTTTTCATAGTTTTGCGGCAAATACACATTTATAGAGCGAACTTGATGCAACACTTCAGAGTTAAAGCTTAGGGTTGTGGCAAAGTCAAAAGGGGTGGCGTTTATAGCAATGTCAGCTTTTGTGGGATAGCTGGTTATTAAAAAGAATAAAGTGATACATATAACGCTAATAGATTTCATGGTTTTCCAAATTCAAATTGCTCGTTTATTCCTTCATTAATACTAGCCCTAGTAAGGTTATTTTAATACATGACGCACACTCAGAAAATTCAGAACTTACTTGAGTCGGCTATTTTTTGAAAATGTTTTGATAGCGTTGTCAATTTACGTCTTTCGTGCGAGTTAATAGTGTGGCTCATCCGCTTATAATGTTAAAAAAATGTATACATCGATTATGAGATTAATGAGCAAACCTTTTTCTTCATACCAGCATGCGCTTTTAAGCACAGCAATACTCGCTTTAGTAACGGCGTGTGGCGGTGGTTCAGAGCCACAAGAAACGCCCGTTACACCTCCGGTCACTGAAACACCGCAAAATCAAGCACCTCAAATCAGTGGGCAGTCACAAACGTTAAAGGTCGGCGATACGCTAAACTTTAACCCACAAGTGTCTGATCCAGATAATGATCCACTCACAATTTCGGTGAGCAACTTACCTAATTGGGTCAATTTTGATAAAGCAACGGGGGCGATAAGCGGTATACCTGAGCAGGCAGGCGTGTTTTCAAACATAGAGTTTAGTGTATCGGATGGGCAGTTATCAGCACAGCTGTTGATTGATATTAAGGTGGAGAAAGCGCGGGAAGAAAACACATCGCCAACGCTTACTTCAACGCCAGCTAATGCGAATGAAGGCCAAGCCTACGCTTATCAGCTCACATTTAGCGATGCACAAAACGATACGATTATAGTGAGTGACGTTGCACAGCCTGATTGGTTAATTTTTGATAATAACACTCAGCGCTTTTCGGGGACTCCTGCATTTACTGACCGTGGCGAGCAGCTCATTCGTTTTCGTTATTCAGATGGTGAAGTATCGCAGCTTGCTGAGCAAATATTTACTGTGACCCCTCGCGCTAATTCATTGCCTAACATTAGCCCACTCGCTGCAGAGGCGCGTGCAGAAAACGCATTTAGTTTAACGCTTACCCATAATGACACTGACAATGATGAGGTAAGCCTAACGGTGGCAGGTTTACCGGCATGGCTTAGCTTTAATGCGCAAACAAATACCTTATCGGGCACGCCTAGCGATGAGGATGTAGGTGAACTTCGGTTCACTATCACAGCCAGTGACTCACGTGAACACGCGAACTATGAATTTGTGTTAAACATAGTGCAAAGTTATGTGGCACAAGCTCTTGCATCGGGAAACGCCCTTGATGTGCCAAACAGTGATTTATTACTTGATGCGGCACTGAATGAAATTGACACTCACAAAGCGCGCTTTCAAACGATTAAAAATCGTTTATTTGGTTTAGACACACAGTCACCCTTGGATGCACTAAGCTGGTATCCAACATGGGATGCAACGCTGTTAAGGGCCACTTATCCATTTAATGAGCCCGTACTGTTAACCAATAATAGTTGGCAAGAAGGTTATGAAGCAAAAGTAAGAAACCTCGCCGTGGTGGGTAGCAGTGATGCACAGCGCGGCCGCTACCTCGTATTCGGCAGTAACCCGTATCGCAACACGATTAATGAGCAAATGCTCAGCTTTTTGAAAAACAGCCATAGCTGGCTTGCAGGCAGAGAAGTAACTGAAGAGCAGCCTCTTAACCTTGTAATGGCACAGCTTGATCAGAGCTATTATTTTCAAGACCGCATTCTCACTAGAGAATGGTTCGATACGCATTACAAGGACCGAGTTCGGTATAACGAGAAAGCCAGCTGTGATAACGATGCCTTAGCGGGGTGTTTAACTGATGACACCGATATATTAATTATCTCTCAGCATGAACGCGAAGGATTAAATATTGATAATGTGGTTGCAGCAGTAAAGCAGGCGCTAGCGAATGATATTGCCGTGATTTATGTTCAGCGCGATGGTAGTCAAACAGCGTTGGGTAACGCCTTGTTTGAGTTATTCCATGTCAGTGTTGCTGGTGATAACTATTGGCACCGATTAGAACTCGCAGAATGGAACCCAAGTGTAATCAGCAACAGCCTACCGAGTGATGTGCTCACCATTAAAGCCCTATTGAACCGCTTTAAAACAGGTGAATTCACTGTAGATTTAAGCACCTGTGATAACCGTAGTTGTCCGAGTGATAGTCAATACCAGCAACAATTCAGCGATGCAGCCACTAAAGTGAACTCATTATTTAGAGGCTTTGACCAAGCAAAAACCGATATTTTTGCAGAGCAAGGCTATCGCTTTTATCAATTATTAGCGCTGCTTGGCGATCATTATCGCCAAGATGTGCGTTTTCCGATGGATAAGCTCAGTACTGATAATAATGCTTTTTTTCGTTCGTTATTTGCTGATCATGCGGTATTAAATGTGCGTAAAGTGAACCCAACCCAAAGTGATATGGGAAATTTTAGCCGCAGTGACTTTAGCCATGTAACGCCAAAAAGCGTGACAGTAAACATGCAAAGTAAAGCGCATTTTCGCTCAACAGGTGTGTATGCGCTGCCCGGGCAAACATTCTCGATAAAGCGCACCGACAACCAAGCCGTTAACACCAAGGTGTTTGTAAATACCTTACGTGATGGCGCAACGCACTATATGAGCAGTAATGGTTATAATCGTCCTGCTAAATTGCAGTCGGTGCATGTGCCAGTGACAAGCAATGAAACCGTGTACTTTACCTCACCCTATGGTGGGCCAATTCAAATTGCGTTCGATCAAAATGATTTAGACGTCAGCTTTGAATTTAACAATGTTGGTGAGCATCCGTATTGGCGAAGCAGCAGCGATGATACACGTTTTGCTGAGCTACTTGAAAAAGGCGACTACGATTGGGCCGAAGTAGCAACAGGCGGTTTTGAAGTACACTCAAAGCTTGAGAAAATGCGTATTTCGATCAACGAAGGTTACTGGCCAATTGCCTCTGACTTTGCCCATGCCGTGGAGCGTTATACTCATAACTACCCGCATGTATTAGCGGGTTTTAAAGGCCCTGGTATTGATGTAGTTACCGAAATTCATGACTTTGCCAGCGCACGCAACCTTGAAATACAGACCATTGATATTGTTAAGCACATGAATGCCGACCAACCCACATGCGGCTGGGGCTGCTCGGGTAACCCGTATGACGCAGGGTGGAATTTTAATCCGACTGGGCATGGCGATATTCATGAGTTAGGCCATGGTCTTGAAAAAGACCGATTCCGTATCGAAGGCTTTGGTGGTCACTCCAATACCAATTTTTACTCTTACTACAGTAAGTCTAAATTTGAAGATGAAACGGGATTCTCGGCGTCGTGTCAAAACTTGCCATTTGAAGGTTTATTTAATCACTTACAGGCCAGTCAGCAAACGGCTAACCCCTATGCTTATATGCAAGAGTTAGCGATGTCAGAGTGGTCACAAAGCCATGCAATTTACTTACAAATTATGATGGCGGCACAGGCATACAATAAGCTTGAAAACGGCTGGCATTTATACCCTCGCTTACACATTATTGAACGGGCTTTTAATCTAGCTGATAACAGTGATGCTAATTGGCAGGCACAAAAAGATGGGCTTGGTTTTTCGAACTACAGTCTGTCGGAGGCACAGAGCATAGGTAACAATGATTGGCTATTAATAGCGTTGTCAGAAGTAACAGAGCTCGATTTGAGCGACTACTTCAGCATGTGGGGCATGGCAACCTCAGATAAAGCACAGCAGCAAGTGAAATCCAAAGGCTACACGGTGTTGGGCGATGTTTATTTTGCTTCTTCTGCGACAGGCTATTGCACAACGCTTAGTCATCCTATGCTTACTGTTGACGGGGAGCAAAGCTGGCCTGAATAACCAATAAACCTTGCTAAAAAGCGCCTGCGATCATGAATGTTCGTGGGCGTTTTTGTATATAAGTTAGTGATTTTGTGAACAACTGCTACCTTTAGAGAAGACACGTTCCAACACGAGGTTCAATATGGCTATATCTGCAATACCTAAAGGTTACCATGCGGTAACGCCTTATTTGATTATTGAAGGTGCCACGAAGGCAATAGAGTTCTATAAGCAAGCGTTTGCTGCTGAACTGGTGATGCAAATGCCTTTACCAGACGGTGGCGTGGCACATGCCGAAATTAAAATTGCCGATTCCCACATCATGCTTTCAGATATGTGCCCCGATGTGCAGTTTAAGTCTCCACATCAGCTTGGTGGTACACCTGTGAGTATTATGCTGTATGTTGAAGACGTTGATGCTGTATTTGCCAACGCGTTGTCGCTGGGTGCAAAAGAGCTGCGCCCAGTTCACGATCAGTTTTATGGCGACAGAGCTGGGACCTTAGAAGACCCTTTTGGTCATATTTGGACTATAGGCACACACAAAGAAGATCTCACTGAGCAAGAGTTGATGCAGCGTATGAGCGAGTTGATGAGTAAAGAGCAGGATGCTTAAAAAGTTGTTTCAACCGACATTCCTATTTGCCATGAATCAACGTCTTGGTAACTGCCAAGAGGCGTACTAAAGTCAATATGTATAACGTTGTCGTTACTTGAGCGCGATGAATATAGGCGAATACCAAGACCTGCACTGGTTAGCATTGAATCTGATATATTCGCAGTTTCAGTGCTGCCAAATGCTTGGCCTACATCAACAAAGCCAACAAAGCCTACATCTACAAACTGATACAGATTGATATTTGGGTACATTCTTAGCTCAGCGGTTGCTTGTACGCTTGAAGTGCCATGTTGGTAACTTTCAGGGAAGCCACGCATGCCTTCTTCACCGCCTACAGCCAGCGGTTTATCTGCAAACTCATGGTTTTGCCAATGACCATTTAAATGCGCATAAAAGGCAAATGAATCTGACCAGCGATAGTTCATTTGCGCTTTTGAGTAAATAGCTAAGCGGTCATCAAGCTCTGTACCAATATTGCCTTTGACTCCAGCGGCAAATCGATACAAGGCGTTATTGTTAAACCACGCTTTGGTGAGGTTAGTATCAAATAAAAAGCCTTGCCCCAAATTAACCGTATCGATGGCAAACTTTGAATTTAGCTCCCAACCGAGGTTAACGTCTTCGTTGTGGTTTATTAGGTCAATATCGTGCAACACAGCGTAATTGTCTTCTAACCAATGCAATCCTAGCCAAGGTGCAGCAATGCTGTAATCGTTGAGACCTGCAAGTAAAGGTTCTGTTTGAAAAGGGCGGTAGCTGACATCTTGGTAGTCAATCCCTGCAAGCCAGTGGAAGGTTTGCTGACTGTCTTGCGATAAAATACCACCATAGGCAAACTGGGCGATTAATTCATCAGTAAAAAACTCTGAACGAGTTATACCATTTTGATAGATATAACTTTTTTGCTTTTGAGATTGTGCAAAGTAGCGCATTAGTGCGTCACTGCTGCGTTGATAAAAAGGCTGATGATAATCCACTAAAAAGACTTGCCCGTCATCGTAATCATCAGCTTGTAAAGTGAGGGTCGCATGAGGCTGCCAAGGTACTGGCATTTGCAGTACTGAATGGAAGCCCGAGCGTTCGTGATCAGATTTATACTTTAATGATGCGCGAATACCGTACCCTAAAAAGTTTTCTTCTTTAAAGCCCAAGCTGTATTTATTGTTGCCACTACTTCGCCCAAAATTAACGGTTGGTAATAAACTCCAGGTATCCCAGGTATCTATTTGTACAACTTTAGGCTCATCCACAAGGCAATCTTTTGTATAGCTAACTTTGGCATCTCTTAAGTATTTTTTATTGCGCAGAATACGCTCTGCTTCTTGTAACTGACGCTCACTTACTTGCTCACCTTCTTTAAAGGTAATTTGCTCACTGATAACTTTGTTTTTGGTATCTATGTGTAACCAGTTAATAAAGCGGTGTAGGGCGGTCGTTTCAGGATCGTTTGGATCAAAAATAGTATGTGTATCAATGTTGAGTTTATCAACAGTGATGTCTTTGTCTTCGCTTAACTCAGCAGTGGGTTTGCTTTTTACCTCACAGACGACATCTAAGCTTAAAGGCTCGTTTGCATAAGCTGTCCCTGTAGCAGTGCATGTGAATAATAAAACAGGTGTTATTTTATACATTTGGAACTATGCCTACTTAATACTTAGCGATGAGGTTGTCATGCTACATCAACCTAAGTCGTTAAAAACGCTTCATTTTGAAAGCATAAAAGAACTAACTTAAGAAAAACTTAACTAAAACTGAAACTTAGTTGAAGATTGTAAGAGCTTGATAACTTTTGATTTAGATAATGCGTTAGCGTGAAATTAATCGGTAAAAGGCTGGCTTGCGTATGATTTATTAAGATTTCTAATAGAGTAAACAATGAAAAAGCGTGTTTTATATTGGCTGCAAAATGACTTAAGAATTAGTGATAACGTCATACTATCTGAACTTGAACACTTTAATGGTGAACTTGACCTTGTTTATGTGATTGAGCCTAGGTGGTTTAAACAAAGCAATTATCAACAACGGCCTGTTGGTAAGCATCGATATCGTTTTTTAATACAGAGCCTACAGGCTTTTTCTAACGCTGTGGAGGCGCTTGGGCAAACCTTACATGTGGTCACAGGTGAGCCCGAAGTGGTTATTCACGAGCGTATAAAAAAGCACGGTATTTCAACGCTTGTCTGTACAGAGCAAGTGGGCTATTACGAGCAAAAACAGCTTAAAAAAATAACTGAGTTATGCCCAGAACTTGACATTAAAACCTACCAGCAAGACACTTTATTTACAGCACCTGATTTACCGTTCTCAGTTGCCGATTTACCAAAAAATTTCACGGCTTTTCGTAAAAAAGTTGAAGCAGAACCTGCGGCTATTGCTGCACCGCGTGATGCGGTTTCGCGTTTGCCACACCCAGTGCAGCTTTGCCCAGCTCAACCAATCCCAGATGCAGTGACAGAGCCTGAAAGTGTGTCTGGTGGCTTGTTTGCTGCTCAACAACATTGCCTGCACTATTTTTCATCGCCCGCACCTGCCAGCTACAAAGAAACACGTAATGAATTAGACGGCTTCAGTAACACGACTAAGTTTAGTTTGTGGCTTGCGGGTGGGTCTATTAGTGCAAAACAAGTGTATGCTGAGGTTGAACATTATGAGCATATAAATGGTGCGAATGAGTCAACGTATTGGATTAAATTTGAATTACTCTGGCGTGAGTATTTTAAGTGGCATGCTAAGCATGTTGGCAGACAGCTATTTCGCTTTAAAGGGCAGAAAAAAACGGCGCCGCTAACAACATTTAATAGTCAACGTTTTGCATCTTGGTGCCAAGGAACCACTCCTTTTCCACTGGTAAATGCAATAATGCATGAGCTCAATGAGACGGGCTATATTTCGAATCGTTCGCGGCAAATTGCAGCCAGTTGTTTGGTCAATGAGTTAGCGGTTGACTGGCGTTTTGGAGCGGCTTACTTTGAGCAACAGCTCATTGACTATGATGTCGCTGCGAATTGGGGTAACTGGCAATATATTGCAGGAGTTGGCGTGGATCCGCGAGGTGGGCGTCATTTCCACATTAATAAGCAAACGGCATTATATGACCCAACAGGGTGTTATATTCGCAAATGGCAGGGTGATAAAACAGTGAGTCGTGTTGTTGATATATACGATGCTGCAGATTGGCCCTTAAATGAGTAATTTTAATTTAAATCAAAAATCTAAATGTCATTTTTAGTCTTTTTTTATTTTGTTATCTAAAATAGAAATAAAGGCTTACTTTTTCACCGTGATCCAACTCAAAAGGTTAACTATGGCATTTAGTAAAGGATACGAGGGGATCCAGTCGAAGCTCGGAATAGACATCGCCCAGCTTATACTTGATAGTAGCGATGCTGGGATATGGCTATGGAATATAAAAACAGGTGAAACCATTTTTAATGAAAAATGGGCGGCAATTATTGGTTATAGTTTAGCTGACTTACAGCCGGTATCTATTGATACGTGGCTTGTGCATGCACACCCTGATGATCTCGAAAAATCGCATCGACACCTTCAAGCCCATTTTAGTGGCGAAACTGAGCGCTATATATGCGAAGTCAGAATGAAGCACAAAAAAGGGCACTGGATTAAAGTACTCGACAAAGGCCAAGTGCAAACATGGGATGAAGAGGGGGAGCCTGAATGGATGTTTGGCGTTCACATAGATATAACCAATCAGTGGCGAAAAGAGTGCGAAATAGAGTCTTTACATAACAAACTGCAAAAATTTACTGATAACTTACCGGGCCTTGTTTTTCAGTATGTGATAGATAAAAAAGGTCACGGTTCATTTCCTTTCACAACGTCAAAAGTAATAGAAATTTATGGTTGTACGTCAGACCAATTGAAAGAGTCTGATGCTTTTGTCATGCAGGTAATACACCCTGATGATCTGCCTCGTGTGTTGACAAGTATTGAGCGTTCGCGAGTTGAATTATGTGACTGGCATCAAATCTATCGGGTAAATCACCCAAAAAAAGGGCTCATATGGGTAGAAGGTAAATCGTCGCCTATTGCGCGCCATGATGGTTGTTTTGAGTGGAATGGTTACTTAGAAG
The DNA here is from genome assembly GCF_016464045.1 of Pseudoalteromonas sp. bablab_jr011. Classification (NCBI taxonomy): domain Bacteria; kingdom Pseudomonadati; phylum Pseudomonadota; class Gammaproteobacteria; order Alteromonadales; family Pseudoalteromonadaceae; genus Pseudoalteromonas; species Pseudoalteromonas sp. bablab_jr011. The sequence goes on from NZ_JACDWU010000135.1 coordinate 64,631, forward strand.
ATGTCAGTGAAGAAGTGACGAGTAATGAAAAAATAAAATTGTTAACCGCCGTCTTTTCAACCACCAGTCGAGGAATTTTAATTACAACCCCAGAGCCACGCATTGTCGATGTTAACCCCGCATTTGAACAAATAACCGGATACAGTAAATCTGAAGTGGTAGGCCAAAGTCCAGCGATACTTTCAGCTAAAAAACAAGGAAAAGAAGTGTACCAACAAATGTGGGCAACACTACTGAGTAAAGGTCGCTGGCAGGGGGAGGTGTGGAACAAGCGTAAATCGGGCGAAATTTTCCCAGAGCTGCTTTCTATCGATGCTTTATATGATGAAAAAGGATGTGTAAGTCATTACATAGGTGCTTTTGATGACATTTCGCTGGCAGTTGAAAAACGTCAATTATTAACTGAGCTGGTTAATCAAGACCCGCTTACTAAGTTACTCAATCGACGAGGGTTAGATATTCAGTTACGTGCAATCACGCAAAGTACAACGGCAAATAACCCTAAGTTTGCGTTAATTTACCTTGATCTTGATAACTTTAAATTGGTTAACGACACCTTTGGGCATGAACAAGGCGATAGTTTATTGCTTACGATTAGTCAGCAGATAGCGTTACAGCTACGTGAGCAAGATATTCTTGCACGCATAGGAGGTGATGAATTTGTGATTGTACTACCTAGTTTAGCAAAGCCTGAAGTATGCGAAGAAATTGCATTGCGTTGTCAAAAAGCGGTGGAAGTAATTGCAAAAAACTATGCCACTGCCCAGCCTGTCAGCGCAAGTTTTGGTATTGCACTGTATCCGCATCATGGCAAAAATGTGAAAGAGTTGCTTACCATGGCTGATAAGCAAATGTATAAGATGAAATCGATACCAAAATCGTTACCATTCGGTTGATATTTCAACACTGGGCAGTTTATTGAGTAGCGGCAATAGCGCCCGTTCTTTGCGCAAGTCATTACGTTCATCTTCTAAACTTTTACGCTCATGGTAGAGGTTTTTACGCTGTTGATTATCGAGCTGATTACTGTTTAGTTCAGCACGAATAGTATGTAGCCGACGATCAATTTCTTCTATACGATCATCGATATCAATAAGTCGTTGCTGTACTTGGTAGCGGTCGTTACCTTCTTGCCATGCTTTACGAAACGCAGTACTGTTACACACGCCGTTATAAGGCATGCCTTGCATGGCCAATGTAAAGCCGTTTTCGGGTTCACAATACACATTGAGACCTTGATCATAACCCGATTTATATTCGCTTATGTCTGCACGCACGCCAAACTCACTGCATTGTGCTAACGCATTTACGCCATCTTGGTATTGGGTGCCATTAACACCATGTTGATAGCCAATGCCATACCAATTTGCTTGCAAACATTCATCTTTACTCAGTGATGTACAACCCGTTAAAACAACCAAAGGCAAAAGAGGGTAAAGCCATTTTTTCATGTGTTTAAGGCTCATAAAAATACGAAATAAGTTCAATAAGTTTAGCGTGTTATTCGTTTTTTGGGTACGTTTAGTTTTATTTTAAAGCAGCTTATTGTCGGTAGGGTAAATAATACATAGCGTGGCTTTCAGTAGAGTATAAAGGCCTTATTAAAAGGCCTTTGGTAACATTACAAAAGCATTTAGCGATTGTTTAGTTGTTGGTTGATCTCGTCAAAAATAGAGGCGTCATCAATCGTAGATGGAATGTTTAATTCTTCCCCATCGACTAATTGACGAAGGTTTTTTCTAAGAATTTTCCCTGAACGTGTTTTAGGTAATCGTTCAACATGCAGAATATTTTTCAAACAGGCGATTGCGCCAATTTGATGCCTAACAGCGTGGATTAACTCTTTTTCAACCTCTTTGCTATCACCGAGGTAATCATCTTTTAGAACGATCATCGCCATTGGCAATTGCCCTTTTAGTGAATCACTTACACCAAAAACGGCACATTCAGCGACGGCAGGGTGAGCCGCGACAATTTCTTCCATTTCCCCAGTGGATAGGCGATGACCCGCAACATTAATCACATCATCGGTTCGGCCCATAATGAATAAATAGCCATCGTCATCAATATAACCCCCATCACCAGAGAGGTAATAACCAGGGTACTCACTCAAGTAACCCGCGTTAAAACGCGCGTCATTTTGCCAGATAGTGGGTAAACAACCCGGAGGTAAAGGCAGTTTTATTACAACCGCGCCGTTTTCATTTGGTGCGCAACGCTCACCATTCATATCTAAAATTTGCACATCGAAGCCCGGTGTGGGCACCGTTGAACTGCCAGGTTTTGTGCCTAGCTGCTCAATGCCAATTGGATTACAAGCAATGGCCCAGCCTGTTTCTGTTTGCCACCAATGATCTAGCACCGGTAATCCCGTGTGCTCTTTAAGCCACTCATACGTCGGAGGGTCAAGGCGTTCACCGGCTAAAAATAAGCGTTCTAACGAGGAGGTATCGTATTTTTTAAAGCCTTCGGCTGTCGGATCTTCTTTTTTGATAGCCCTAAATGCGGTAGGTGCACTGAATAACGCGGTTACCTTGTGCTCTTCTACCACCCGCCAAAATGCGCTGGCATCGGGCGTTCTAATGGGTTTGCCTTCATATAAAACGGTGGTACAGCGATAAATAAGAGGTGCATAGACGATGTATGAATGACCGACTACCCACCCGATATCGGAAGCCGCCCAAAAGACCTCGCCCGGCTTCATGCCATAAACCGTCTCCATGCTGTAATGCATTGCAACTGCATGCCCCCCGTTTTCTCTCACCACGCCTTTTGGCGTGCCTGTGGTACCTGAGGTATAAAGGATATAAAGCGGGTCATCCCCATTTACTGCGACAGGCTCTATAGGATCGGCTGCATCGCTGGCCGATTGCCAGTCAATATCGCGACCTGCTTGCATATCGGCTTTTGCTTGTTCACGCTGGTAAATAATGCAGTGTTCAACATGATGCTTTGCGGTTTCAAGGGCTTCATCAAGCAGTGGCTTATATTCAATGACATGATTGATTTCGACCCCACATGATGCGCTAAGCACAAGTTTAGGCTTTGCATCATCGATACGCACGGCAAGTTCGTGGGGTGCAAAACCACCAAAAACCACCGAGTGAATAGCCCCTAGTCGTGCACACGCTAACATGCCAATAACCGCTTCGGGGATCATCGGCATATAAATAACCACGCGATCACCCTTACCAACGCCCAATGAATGCATTAGGCCTGCAAATGTTGCAACGCGATTTTGCAATTCTGAGTAGCTGATTTTTTGTTTTGTGTTTGTAACGGGTGAGTCGTAAATTAATGCTGTTTGTTCGCCGAAACCGGCATCTACATGCTGATCAAGTGCTAAATAACAGGTATTAAGCGTGCCATCGGCAAACCAATGATAAAAATTGTTTTCATCGTTTTGATACGGTGCGCTGGGGGCTTTAAACCACGCAATACGTTTACTTTGCTCAAGCCAAAACTGACCGGGATCGCGCTGAAACTGTTGATATTGTTGTTGATATTCGCCCGACATAAAGAGGCTCCTATACTTTATTTGTGAGAGATTTATATCCGCTCCCCTTGAAGATGCAATGTTAAGTGCTATCACGTGGGAGCGTGGATATTTAAAATGTAGGCGCTTTTTTGGTTAAATAATATGCGACCTTGGTCTGCACTTAATCAAGGCCTGAGAGGCGATAACAGGGTTGTTAGCAGTGTTTTAATCTTAATAATTTTTTAATTAATAAGGTTAAAGTGTTGGTGTGAATGCGTGTAAGAATAAGCGTGCTTGTTGCAGCATAAAGTGAAAAACTAATGTGGTTTTTTACTGCGTGGAGCACCCAGCAATATACCAATATGGCACAGACACACGGCGAGAAATGCACTGATCCCCAAAGCCCCACCATAGCCATTTAAAAGTGGCACAAGATACTCAAAAAGAAGAGAAAAAAGTAAGGCTGCAATGGTAATGGTAAAAATACCAAAGCGTTTAGGGGCACTCATGCCAATAAAAGTGCCGCCAAAAAACGCCACACTGTATAAATCAGCGTGAGGGGTGATATAAACCATCACACAGTAAGCAATAATTGTTAACGAGGCCGAGGCGCGGATGCCGTCAAAGCGATTTTGTTGTGCAAGAAGATAGGTGCCAAATGCGGCAAATATTGACAGTAAAGTAATCGAGAGGTTCATAAAAACGCACTTTTCGTAAACATGTAAAGAGCCACACTGGCAAATGCGACACTGCCTAAGCGACCACCAAAACCAGCAAAAAGATTCATTGTCATGACATATAAGCTCGCACCAAAAAATGAAATTAAACCCAGTTCCCAGTAATTATTAATTAAACTTGATGAGCACATACCTGCAAAGCTGCCCGCATAAATAGCTGCATAGGGGTGAGATTTATACACGCGTGAAAAAGGAATAAAGGTGCCAATTAACCCAGTCCCAGCTGCGGCCACTACAATGGGAACAGTGAATTTATCGTGCAAAATGAAGCTTAAAAAGCAGCCACAAAAGAAACAAATATACTTAACTAAAAAAAAGCTGAAGTGATATGAAATGCGCTGAGTGCACAGTTTAGACATGTGGGGTTGTAAAGCGGACTTAAGCGATTTCATACTTACTTTTAGGTAGTTATAAGGGCGCTAATTTTCACATTTTATACTCATAAAGTACAATACGATAAGGCACTGATTTACGCTCAGCGCCTTATTTTTTATATCGTATTGTTACTACTTATTCGTGTTTATGTGTATTTTTGGTGCCCCGAGTATGGTGGCCATAAAGAGAGACAATTAAAAAGCACAGAAGAGGAATAATAAATGAGCTGGCCGTATCCAATGTATCAATTAATGTTGCTTGGAGTAACGGTAAAAATGCGCCCCCTAGAATCGCCATTACTAATCCTGCAGCGCCAATTTTTGCATCATCGCCGAGTCCCTCGAGTGCCGTGCCATAAATAGTCGGAAACATAAGCGATAAGCAGCCAGAAATACTCACAAGTGCCACCACTCCCAGTAAATTAACTTGAGTGATAACCAAAACACACAGTGCAGCTGCGACTAAAGCCATAATCCGCAGTAATTTAGCGCCACTCAAAAAACGCATGAGCCACGTCATAATAAACCTAGAAATTAAAAAGACGAGCATCGAGTACTGTAGCACTTGACCCCCAGTGACTTCATTTGTTGTGAGTGCCTCCATGGTGTAACCGATAGTGTAGGTCCAGACACATGTTTGCGCTCCAACGTTAAAAAACTGCGCAACAACACCAAAACGATAATGCTTATTTTGATATAAGGTTTTAAAAGCGCTTGTTAAATTGCGTGATGGGGTGTGGGTGTGCGTTATTGTTTTAGGAGATTTACTAAAAAAGATACACAGCCATAATAAGATTAAACAACCCGCCATCCCCACGTAAGGCACCATCACTGCACTGAGCTCACTGCTCACAATCGCCTTTAATTGGCTTTCACTCATGAGTGCTCGGTGTGCATTATCGGCCTGATTTAAACTGGGTAAAATTAACGTGGCGGCCAGAAATACACCGATATTGGTGCCCACTGGGTTGAATGCTTGCGCCAAATTTAGGCGGCGAGTGGCCGATTTTTCGCACCCTAGCTGCATTACATAAGGATTTGCAGAGGTTTCTAAAATAGATAACCCGCCAGCCAGAATAAATAAGGCAAGTAAAAAGTGGCTGTATAGCATTGTTTGGCTCGCCGGATAGAACAACAACGCGCCACATGCGGCCATGGCCAAACCAACCAGCAGACCTGTTTTGTAATTAAAACGACGATTAATTAGAGCCGCAGGCAACGCTAAGCAAAAATAAGCGCCATAGTAACTAAATTGCACCAATGCTGATTGCAGCGCACTCATCGAAAACGTTTTACTGAAAACCTTTACTAAAGGATCGGTCATGTTTGCTGCTGTACCCCATGCAGCGAAACAGGTGGCGAGCAAGATAAATGGCCATAGCATTTGGCGCGATACAATAGCTGATTGTGTTGGCATAGATCACCAGATTGTTGTGTTCATATTGTTGTGGCCGATAGTATTCACGACTCCAGATAATAAATCAACATAGTTGATTTATTATTTTAACTAGCGGATAGTATGGCAAAAAGGTCTAATAGGTGGGTCTTTAACCGTATTAAGAAGGATGCTATGAAGCGTAGTTTATTGCCGACAAGGCGAAGTAATAATGAACGAGCTATTTTGAGCTTGATTAGGCAATGTGAAACGCTGCCCAAAGCACAAATAGCGAAAGCGCTCTCGTTATCTGCACAAGCTGCTACGGTGAATATTAATAAGTTGGAAGAAGATAAATTATTGCTTCGTGATGCCCCTGTAAAAGGGCGAGTAGGGCAGCCAAGTGTGCCTTTTCGACTGAATCCTGATGGCGCTTTTAGCTTTGGTTTAAAGATTGGACGCCGACGTTTTGATTTGATTCTAATTGATTTACAAAGCACGCAAAGAGCCAGTGTATCCGTTGAGGTCAATGTGCCTAACATTGACGAACTCAAGGCTTTTTTGAAAACCAATATCCCACGGCTATTGCGAGAGTTAGGCTGTGACTTAAGCACGCGAGTATGTGGTTTAGGAGTGGCAATGCCTTTTGATATTTGGCATTGGCATGCTGAGAATCCTGAGCAACAAGCGCAATTACTTGAATGGCAACATTTCGATTTAAAAACGTATCTAGAAACTGAATTTGAGCTACCTGTTTACATCAGTAATGACAATAATGCAGCGTGCTGCGCAGAGCTCAGCCTAGGTAATCGTCAAAATTACAGTGATTTTTTATATGTTTATTTGGGTGCGTTTTTAGGTGGCGCGGTCGTGATTAACCGCCAGCTTCTTGAGGGTAAAAGTGGCAACGCGGGCGCAATCGGTTCAATGTTAAATGCTCAGCATGAACAGTTGCTTACGTTATGCTCGTTGCTAGAATTACAAAAACAGTTTGACGCTGCACAGTTAAATTTATCGGTGTATCAGCTTACAAATAGTCAATTTAAAGAACATTATGCCCTGATACTACCTTGGCTTAAAAAGGCGGCTGAGGCGATAAGTGTGGCAATGCATCACAGTTTAAGTTTATTAGATATGCAGGCTGTTGTTATCGACTCACCGTTACCAAAAGACGCATTGGATGTTGTAAGGCAATTAACACTTGAAGCATTTGCACGCTTAGACAGCAGAGGGCTGCGTCTGTGTGACGTTAGTGTTGGGGTCTGTGGTGAAAAAGCGCAGTCAATAGGCAGTGCTCAACTTGCGCTTAGTCATCATTATTTTTGAGCAGCAATGAGTCACCCCATTACTGCTCAAAATGATTATTTCTTATATTGATTAAACCACGCAAGCGTGTATTCAATTTTAGAAATCATGCGTGATGGACGACCCGCAATACCATGCGGTGAACCCGGAACACGTATTAGCACAGTATCGACCTTACGTAGTTTTAAAGCTTGATAGAATTGCTCCGATTCAGAAATCGGTGTACGGCGGTCTTCTTCGCCAGTCATGATCAGTGAAGGTGTTGTTACATTTCCCACTAAAGACAGAGGCGAGCGTTGCCAATAGTGTTCAACATTATCCCACGGCATTCCAGGGAATTGGTTACGAATTTGACCAATGTAGCTGTCGGCTGTTAGCGTTTTACTTAACCAGTTGATAACCGGTTTTGTGATAGCAGCCGCATTAAAGCGATTTGTTAAACCCACCGCATACGCCGTTGCAATGCCGCCTGCTGAACCACCAGCAATGAACAAGTTGTCTTTATCAATAAAGCCTTTTTCAATCATGGCATCCACGGCGGTATTATGATCGGCAAAGTCTTCTTTTGAGCTGTATTTACCATCAAGAAGTAAGGCAAAGTCTTTACCGTAACTAGTTGAACCACGGTAATTTACATACACAACCACATAACCTTCAGCAGCATAGCGTTGCAGTTCGGCTGTAAAACTTGGGCCATAGGCTAAATGAGGACCACCGTGAATTTCAACCATCAGTGGGTACTGTTTGCTTTCGTCAAAGTCGGGCGGTGTGATGTACCAGCCTTGAATTGCTTGACCATCAAATTGTGATTTCACATTCAGTTCGTGCACTTTGCCCAGTTTTTTGTGGCCTAAAACGTCTTCGTTTAACGAGGTTAACGTTTTGTTTTTGCCTTTGTACAAGTAACCTAAATCAGCAGGGCGGTATTCACTGCCGGTCGTGTAGGCAATGGCACCATTGCGTGCCATGCTAAAACTACCACTGACATACGGGCGACCTATTGAGGTGCCTGAGACCGTGTCGGTTAAATCGGTGACTTTACCGCGGCTTGATACTTTAGCAAGCTTGCGCTTACCGAAGTCATCATACTGAATAACAAAATCGCCATCACCAAACCATTTGAAGTCAGCTACTGAACGATCCAGCTTTTCTGTTAGGTGTTTTACTGACTTATCTTCTAAGTCAAGCACCGACAGTGTCGAGTTTATGTAAGGCACGGGTGCGTTATCACGGGCAATAAAGGCCAGCTCGTCTGCATCTTTAGCGTAATGAGGGTTACTTTCACGACCCGGAAGGTCTGTTAATTGCGTAAGTTCACCCGTTTTTACATTTATTTCGTATAAATCAGATTCAGTGGTGCGGTACTCCCACTCGTCATGGCGGTCTGAAGAAAAGACGACTTTGGTATTGGTTGGATCCCATGCTAATGGACCGCGGTGTTGGTAATTGCCCGACGTTAATTGGCGGGGTGTACCACCCGAAACAGGAATCACAAATACATGGCGATAAGCGGGTTCTAAGAAACCGGCACCGTCGGCTTGGTAACGCGCTTTTTCAATGACTTTGACCGGTTTTGACCAATCGGCACCTTTCGGTTTTTTTGGTAACTTAACCGATTTCGCAAACGCCGATTTACCTTCAGGAATGCTCATTGTAAAAGCAATGTGCTCAGCGTCATGTGACCACGTTAAGTCGCCTACTGATTTTGGTAATTGCGTTAACAGTGCTTGTTTGTCTTGTGCTAACCAGTACACGTGTAATTGGTTTGAGCCACTTTTATTACTGGTGAACGCAATTTTTTGGCTGTCTGGCGACCACGTTGGCTGACTGTAATTGTGCTCATCAGAAAAAAGTGGAGTGTGTTGCCCTGATTTCAAATCGTAAAGCCAAAAGCTGCGTTTGTTACCATCTTTCATGATGTCGTAGCCACTTCGCACATAAACGATTTTTTTACCGTCAGGGCTTATTTGCGGGTCGCCCGCATATTCAAGTTGGAAAATATCCTCAGAAACAAATTTGTCGTTCGCGTAAACCTGCGCTGTTGTTGCAGCACACAGCAAACTGGCCCCAATAATGAAGTGTTTTTTTAATTGCATGTTAGCGTCTTTTTTTAGCCGTAAAATTTCATCCTAAAAGCTGACCATAAATCACGCAAGGACAATGAGATAAAGCAGCACTAACTGAAGTTGAAAAACGCATCCCAGCGTTTATCTAAGCGTTGTTTTGCTGTTTTTAAATCAACGGCAAGGTATTGACCCTTGTTTTCACTGACCAATTCAAGATTGACTAGTTTATTTATTGCATCGTCTATTTCAAAATCAACAGTGCAGTGGTGATTGTTGCTAAACCAAGTTTCAATGGTGTCATCGAGTTGCTTGGCAGTCATGGCTGCGTTTGCGTGCAGTAAAAAGGTGTAGGCTAGGAGTGCTTCTTTTACGTCTTCTTCTTCGGCCGCATCGACCAAAGTATGAAACACGCCTGCATTATTATCGAGGTTTTTAAAGTACAGGTTATCGGCTAAGGCTTTCATAAAGCGAATTTTACGGTTTTTAAATTTACTCCACTCTTTAAAGATAAAACTGCCGAACACCCCCATACCAATGGCAAAGGTGATAAAGTGCTGTTGGCTCATATGCACTTCTTCGCTGCGCCAGCCTCCCCAAAATGCAAGCATGGCAATTAACAGTAAAATTGATGCGCCAAGCTTAGTAACAAGCACCACCGCTCCCCCGATAAGGGCTGATGAGCCAATAATGAGTTTATCAATGGGGCGCATTTTTACTTCGCTGTTTGGAAACAGCATTTCTAAATCGGCTTTGGGGACGTTTTGAAACAATTTGACGATTGTTGAACTAGGCTCAAAACCCACCGGCATGCGGCCTTTATCGATAAAGTATTGTTGGTCTTTAAAGCGGATGAAAACCGCAACCCGATCGTAATTAGTAAACGATATGTGCTTTTTCTTCAGCCCCCACCAGGTGCGTAACGTTTCGGTTTTTTGTGATTCGCCTCGGCGATAAAACACCACTTCAGCGAAGTCATCAAACTCGACTTCTAAACGCACTTTAAACAAAGACTCTTCGGTTAATGCCTCTTGTAAGTCTTGAGTCGTGATGGTTTCAAAATTAGCGGCATTGAGTACTGTGGCAAAGTGCTTAGCAAATTCGTTTTGGTACTTTCTGCGCGCCTCTTCATTAATCGACGTGAGTGAGCGAGTGTCTGAGTTAGGATCAAATGGCGCATAGCTATTTTTTAATGACTCAAGTAAGCCGTGATACTGATAATGAATAACACTTTGCAATAAGCTGCAAAACTCTAGAAATGAGGCACGGTGTTGCGCATCTAAATAATCATTGCATAAGGTGATAATGTCGTGCTTTCGAAAGGGAATAAAACGTGCGTTAGTCATTACATTGGGTATGAGTCGTTAGTGATGGCACAGATAATAAGAAAATATCGACTTGAATGCGACACATTATATCCTATGGTACTAATTTGGGTAATTTTATTACCCCTTATGTCTTGTTTTTAGATTAATTACTCCAGCCCAAATGCTGGTTTTTAGGTGAACAGAGTGTAATTTTCTGTACATCTATTTACCCTTTGATACTGTTTGTTCACTTGCTGTAAATTGTAGTTATGCCTATGAATGAGACGATGATTCCTCTTGAGGGGAGTGCTAATTCTGCTCCTGCCCCGATATTTTTGAAGCAATTATTTATTAGCTTCTTTATTGTAACTCTGTTGTGTATTGTGGTGGGTTATTTATCAATTTTTAATCGTCTAGAAGTCAATATTTATATAAATGGCGTACTCTCTGATGTGATTAATTTATTGATCCTAATTTTTATCTTTTCATTTGTACAAACGTCGGCGGTTGCTAAGTTAAGTTACTTATTTTTGAGCAGTGGGATCTATTTATGGAGTATTGGCTTAACCTTCGACTTTCTTGATGAGCTGGTTTATCAACCGGTATGGATTGGTATTTATATCGAAGACATGTTTAGAACAATTGGCATGTTAGTCACCAGCTTTGGGTTGTTTTTGGCTTTGTCAGACTTAGCAAAAGCGCACAAAAACTTAGCCGAAGAGCTTAAAACAGATGTACTCACCAAAGCCTATAACCGCCGCTATTTTTACCATTTTGTTCAGTTAAACCAAACCAAAACACACAGCTTAGTTATTATCGATATTGATCACTTTAAAGCTATTAATGATGAACACGGTCATGATGTGGGCGATCAAGTCTTGATCGACTTTGTTTATCAGTGCCGACAACAGCTTGATCCGAGCATTTTATTTGCCCGCATAGGGGGAGAAGAGTTTGCGCTTTATATTCCCACAGATGATCTAAATGTGGTGCAAACGATATGTGAGCAGTTATTAGGTTTAGCAAATAATGTGATGATTTCACCCGGTAAAACGCTCAGTGTCAGTGCGGGATCAGCGATAAAAAGAGCAACCGAAACCTTTAGCAGCACCATGAAACGAGCCGATCAGGCGTTGTATCAAGCTAAAAATCAAGGACGTAGCCGCTATATCCACGCACCGTAAGCGACGGTTAATCATTTTTGCTGTAACCTTAAAAGCAACACGATTGTTAAGGATAAATGATGGGTATAGCAAAAAAGCTTAAGCAAAAAACACGGCAGTTTGTTGATTCTAAACATATGCTGAGATCAATCACGATCGCCTCGTTTTTAGAATCGACTATTGTGCCCATACCTCTAGAAGCGGTGCTTGTGCCACTTATGCAAGCGCGCCGCGAAAAGTTGTGGTTAATTGCGCTGATGGCGACAGTCGGGTGTATTATCGGTGCTGTATTTGGCTATGCGTTAGGGTATTACTTATTTGATGTAGTTGGGGATTGGGTTATCAATACCTTTTCAAACCCTGAGCAATTCGAGCAAGTGAAACAAAAGATGCAAGGTCAAGGATTTTGGTTTGTGTTGAGTCTTGGCATTATCCCCATTCCGTTTCAAATTGCGATGTTAGCCGCGGGGGCAACGAAGTTTTCGTTGGTGCTGTTTTTACTTGCGACCGTGATAGCACGCTCTATTCGATATTTTGGTTTAGCGCTTGTGGTGTATTACGCAGGTAATCATGCTGAACGCATTATTCAAAAGCATAAAACCAAAGCATTGGTAGGGCTGTCGATTTTAGTGTTACTACTTTGGTGGTTAAGTACGCTGATTTAATTTATTTCGTGCCTATAAATTTAGTTATTCTGTCTATACTTAGCGGGTAATGGACGCTAATTATAGACAGGATATATCATGAATACCTTTGTGGCTGCGTTGCCCATTTTTTTACTCATTTGGATGATGGTTAAGCGCAGTCCCGTGCCTTCTTATGTTGCACTCCCTGTGTCGGCATTGGCTGGTGTGCTGCTTCAGTTATTTTATTTTCAAGCCGACCCTCGTTTACTTCTCGCCAACTCCTTTATGGGCATGTTGTCGGTACTGACCCCTATTTCAATTATCGCCGGGGCAATTTTACTTAATCGGATGTTAGCGGTGTCGGGTGGTGAAACCACGATTAAGCATTGGTTAGAGTCGATTAGCGGTAATCACGTTGCGCAGTTAATGATTATAGGGTGGGCGTTTGCATTTATGCTCGAAGGCGCGTCGGGGTTTGGCACCCCCGCGGCAATTGCGGCACCTATTTTAGTCGGGCTTGGCTTTTCGCCTTTTAAAGTGATTGTGTTTACGCTTATTTTAAACTCGATTCCTGTGTCGTTTGGGGCTGTGGGAACGCCAACGTGGTTTGGTTTTTCGGCACTTTCGTTAAACGAGCAACAGGTGTTGGCTATCTCTCAGTGGACAGCGCTGTGTCATGTGGTTGCCGCTTTGGTGATACCCATGATTGCGCTGTGTTTAGTATTGCCTTTTCACACGGTGCGCAAAAACAGCGTTTTTGTTTATTTAAGTGTGCTGTCATGTGTTTTACCTTATTGGTTGTTTGCGCAGTGGAATTACGAGTTTCCATCACTCATTGGCGGAGCAGTGGGGTTATTGGTGACTATATTTTTGGCAAAAAAGGGCATTGGACTGGTTAAGTCACAACAGCCCCCCGTCTCTAATAAGCCAATAGATGGCAAGGCGTTATTCTTGGCTTTTTTTCCGCTTGTGTTATTGATTTTGGTGCTTGTGCTGACGCGTATTCATCAGTTAGGTATTAAAGCACTTTTAAATGATGAAACCGTTTGGTTGAGTATTCATTTAGGATTTGCCCAATTTGAGCTCAGTAAAGCACTGATAATATCGTTGCATGAGCTGTTCGGTACAGCCGTTAGTTGGTCATATAAAACCTTGTTTGTGCCAGCACTGATCCCGTTTGTGTTGGTGGTATTGGTGAGTGTTCCGCTGCTTAAGATGAATAAAAAGCAGGTGTCGCACATGGTTCATGACACCTTAAGCCGAATTGCATTGCCTTGTGTGGCATTAATTGGCGCGTTAGTGATGGTGAATGTGTTAATGCAAGGAGGGCATAAGGCGCCGATATTTTATATCGCCAATACGTTTGCTAATTTAACCGGTGAGCATTGGGTGTTATTTGCATCATACCTTGGTGCGCTAGGTACGTTTTTTTCGGGGTCTGCGACAGTGTCTAATCTTACTTTTGGGGGGATTCAATATGGTATTGCCCAACAGGTTGGGTTATCAGAAACCTTAGTGCTGGCTCTTCAATCGACAGGAGCGGCAATGGGCAACATGATTTGTATCAGCAACATTATTGCTGTGGCCAGTATTGTTGGGGTGAACAATCAAGAAGGCCCCGTGCTTAAAAAAACCTTTTTCCCAATGCTGATTTATGGGGCGCTGGTGGGCTGTTTTAGTTACCTGTTTTATCGCTAAGGTAATGCCACAGGTCGCCTTACTTAATAAAAAAGGTGTTGAGATAAGCCCAACACCTTAGCGGAGTCACTTTAGCGGTTATTTCAGCGCTTTTTTCACTTCACGCCAGTCAATAATCTTAAAGTTTTGCGGTGCTTGTGGCATGCGGTTATAGCCATCTTGCACAATTAACACTCCTTCAGGATAGCCCGGCAGAGGGGTTGCTGTGACCGTTAATCCGTCGGTTTCTGAAACGCCGTCAATGGCACGTTCAAGGTTATTACTAATTGCGAATTTACCAGCAAATTCAAGGCGTGGCACGTTGCCGTCGATGATTTTATACAGCACATAGCTGTTATCTCCTTGACTAGACACGACTAAATAACGCGTATCTGTGGCGTGATAAATTTCCATGCCTTCTATGTCATCAACCAACATGTCGTTGATTGTTTGTAACATCACGGGCTGTGTGCCTGCTGTTGGTTCAGCGCCAATAAACCAAATACCTTCGTCTTCTTCACCTAAAAAGAGTTCCCCGGTTTTATCATCCGCGCTGCAACCCTCTGGTTGGCTCGGTACATTAAATTCTCGCACCAGCTTGGCATTAACTGAGGTGGCGTTACCGGTTAATTTGTACTGTTGAAATAGCCCCGATTTATCATTCATGAACACGTAGTTACCCGTGGATGATGAATACATACACATACCGTAAATCTCAGTCAGTGTGGTTGGCAATTCGGCTAAGTGTTGCACCTTGTTTTGTGTATCAACGGTATACACACTGATACTGTTATGAGTGCGGTTACTGCCGGTGATCCACGTATGGGCTGGGTTATCAATGCTATTATTCTGGCGTACATCAACGTTATTTAAACGGCCCGTTTCTAATGCTTGAAGCTCGTTCCCTGCAAGGTTATACACCATTAAACCGCGGCGTTTATCAGTGCCAAGAATTAAGCTGTGCGCTTTATCATGTGTGTTGATCCATATTGCAGGATCGTCAGCGGCGTCTCCAAAAGCTCGCACAGCATCTGTTTGCGCTTGTGCGGTAATGTAAGTGACCGCCTGTTTGGTAGGTTTTACCTGTTCTTGATACGGCGTGTTGATGAAGCCTTTTACATAATGCCCCGATTCATCATCGTAAAAAACAATATCAGCTTTGGTGTTGTTAAAGTGGACCGCTGCTGATTCGAGTGCTAAGTCACCTGCAAATTGCCAGCTGCTGAAGCGTTTATCTTTGCTCTCATAGCGATGTAGCGTGTTATCTTCAGTGGTTGTAAACCACAGGCTGCCATCGCTTGTCGTGCTTAAGCCGCCAATCTCAGGAACCAAGTTGCCAAATGGGGCCATAAGTGCGACAGGCGTTTTATCTGCACGCGACTCGGCATCGGCATTAATTCGCCAAATACCCACCTCTCCCTCACTTAAGTAAAGGGTTTTATTGTGATCGTCGACCGCACAGCCAGATGTGTCACTTATTCCTGCAAATTCACGTAATTCAAGGTTTAAAGGGTGATTGTTTTTGACATCATAAACCAAGGTTTCGCGAATAAGGCCGCGCGCATCACTCACAAACGCCGACACCGCGTGTGTGGTTGAGTTTGAAAATAAACACACCGCTTCGGGTTTCGCTTTTGGTGGCGTAATTCTGCTTAACGTTTTTAATTGCCATTGGGCATCTTTTTGAAGTTTAAATATAACGGCTTGGTCTGTTTCATTGTCAATACTTGCGACAAGGTAGTGGCCGTTATCAAGCGCCTTCACCGACAAGGTTTCAAAGTTACCGCTTTGTAAAGTATGGCTGTTGCCCATTTCATCAATGAGTTGTAACCCTTGGCTTTCTGAGCTTATTAACCATGTGTTATTGGTGAGTGCTGCTGCTTGTGAACCTTGTACATTTTCAGTGGGTCCAAATGCGCGAACCTGATTAGCACTGTCGACAGGGGCGTTTGTTTGGCTACAAGCCGCCACTGTACTGAGCAAAATAGCACTGGCGATAAGGTTAAATGATTGTGTGATATTCATGTGATTTCCCAAGATAAAACAAGGCAGCAATGAGCTGCCTTAAAACGGTCTATTAAAATTAAAATGCGTAACGCAGCATTAATTGAATAACAGGCCCTGCTTCTTCAGACTCCAGCTCATACTCGTCAAAGTCACGGTTGACTTGATCATCAAGCGTATCGAATTTGTTGAACGTTTCGTCTTTGCTTGCATCGAGCAAATTTGAGCCGACTAATCGTAGGGTGATGTCTTGCCAGCGTTTTTCTACGAATACCTCAAGGTCGGCTCCGTAGTGTGTTGTTACTTCTTCACCCACTATGCGGCCATACGCATCGCCTTGTTTACGGTATGTGGCACCAAATGAAGCGCCCAGATCTGGTAAGTCTTGAATAAAGCCAACGTTAAATACGTAGTCAGATTGGTCATTAAACTTACGTGAACCAAAATTGTCATTAACGTCAGAGTCAAGCCATGAATAGTTAAAGAAAATCCCTGTATTTGGCATACTTAAGGCTGTTAAAGGTGTTGATAAATCAAGCTCAATCCCTTTTACATTACCATCACCGGTGTTGCGCGGTTGCAAAATATAGGTGCCTTCGCCTTCAGAACCTTGTTGGCTGGTATTGGCAACTTCAATTAAGTCACTTACATCACGGTAGAACACGTTAACACCCACTACACCGCTTTTACCTAACCGGTATTCGTAGCCAAGATCCATCCCCCACGATGATTCGGGTTGTAGGTCTGGATTACCTAAAAAGTCGTTATCACCCAGCTCTTTTTCAAGCAGAGCAGGGGTAATGTAGTCAAAATCTGGGCGACGTAAGCTACGAGCCACAGAGGCGCTAACACGGCCGTTTTCAGAAACGTTGTAGCGTAAGTGGGCCGATGGTAAGAAAAAATCGTAATCATTCTTCGCCGTCACATCATTGACATTATCCGTGATGGTTGAGTCGGTTGTTTCGTAGCGTACCCCCATTTCCCACGAGAAATCTTGGTCTTCGTGTTTGATGAGTGCGAATACATCTAGACGGTCTTCTTTAAGCTTATTTACACCCCCCGCGGCGGCTTCAAATTCATTGTTAAAGCCGGCAAGTGACAGTGGGTTTTGACTAAATTGATCCCAACTTGCAAAACTTTGCTCATTTTCATCTTCTGCTTGATAAACCGCTGTATCACGCTCTTTACCTTGCACAAATGCACCAAACTGAATGGTTTTATTTTCACCAGCAAATAGGCTATGTTGCCATTGCAGTGACCACTCTTTATCGTCGATATCAACGGTTTCTTCCTCTTCTTCGAACACCATTGGGAGTTCTGAGGTATCAATTTCGACCTCTTGCTCGTAGACCGACTCTTCGAAGCGGGCATAACCTACTTTAAATTTACTGGTGCCACCAAATAGCGGTAACTCGTACCCAGAGTTAATGTTGTAGTTAGTTTGATCAATGAAAGACACATTGGCGTTATCGGTTTCGAGGTTTCCGCCTTCTGCAATTGCGTTACTTGTTGCTGTTGGGTCATCGTATTCAAATGAGCGTTCATCTTCAGTCCGGTCGGTATCAACCCAAATGGCACTGATATCAAACTTGCTGCCATTATCAAAGGCAATTTCGTAACTGGCATTCAGTGACGTGTCGTCGCCATCGCGAATATCAGATTGATCTTCGCGGTTATCAAATTCTTCAGTTTTGTAATTTTCGTTGTTTTCAGGGCTGTCGCCATACCGCAAGCTAGATTTTTGTTTTGGGTTATAGCGTCCTTGTAAGTTTGCGCCAAGTAACAAACGCCCACCGGCAAATTCAGTACCGTACACACCTGCAAAGCTTTCTTTTAATTCGCCGTCGTCGTAACGCAGGCCGCCAGCACGAATATAACCACCGTCTAAGCTGTAGCCATCACGCAGAACAATATTAAGGGTTCCTGCAATTGCATCGGCAGAACGATTAGCACTTGAAGCGCGAATGATTTCTACACGCTCGATCAGTTCAGCAGGAATGCGGTCAACAAAGAATGAGCGATCAGCGCCTGCCCCTGGTACTTCTTCACCATTAATAAGTACTTTAGTGTAAGCCGGGCTCAAGCCACGCATACGGGCGCCATCTGACTCTAATACGTCAGATAAAAATGTCACACTAGGAACACGTTTTAAAGCATCACCAGCGGTAAGTGGCTCAAAACGTTGAAAGTACTCTTGTGAGTATTCAAGGGTTGGGGCCAGCTCTTGTGAACGGTTGCGATAACCTATTTCACCATACACAACGAGCTCTTCTGATACTTTTACTTTCTTTTCATTGTTGGTGTCTGACTCTTGTGCAAAGGCACCGAATTGACATAAGGCGAGGGCGCTTACAAGTGCCTTCGTTTTAAACTGTTTCATGGATTTGCTCCTACTTGTCCTTGGTTTGGTGAGCAAAGTACCCAGCTTAAATGACGCAAATGTGACAGAAAACCACTGGCAGCCTTTAAAAACAAGCTATTAGAGGCGTTTATAAAGCGTTTTGAGCTGTAATCACCCCGCTTAATCAAGGTAAATACAGCGATTAAAGTCATCAAAAAGGGGGGAGTGTCGTTTTGCTGTCACATCATTGAGCTAATATGACCCTGCTGCTAAAAATGCGAACGGGTTAGCATGGCAGCATGATTCATAGTTAGGTGTCTTTCATGCGATTTAATCCTTTTATTCATCACCGGTTTTTAACAAATGCGGTTATAGCGCTATTTGTGAGCGCTTTTATCCTCAGTGCATATGACGGAGAGCGAAAAGCGCTGGCCGACATATCATGGCTGGATATTGTCGGCGAGGGCGGCATTGTGATGATGACGCTAACATGGATATTTGCACTGCTCATTTCGAGACCCCCCGGAAAAGTCACCTGCTTTTTAGTGTTAGGGCTTGGTCTTTTTATGTTTTCGGCCTCGCTGGACTTATTTGATGAATGGTTACATCAGCCAACAAATACATGGCTAAGTCTGATTGAGTCTTTACCTGCCCCCATTGGTATGGTTTTCACAAGCCTAGGTTTGTATCAATGGCACCAAGAGCAGTTTGTGCTTAATCGTCAGTTAAAGCGCCGTGAAGCAATGCACCGTGAGCATGAATTAGTGTGCTCAATTACTGGGCTTTATAAAGCCGATTACTTACAAACGGTGTTAAAAGAGCAGTTGAATGAGTCGCAGCCGTTGCAACTTGCGGCCATTGATATTCGTGGATTTGCCGATTTTAATGCCGAGTTTGGTTTTATCGAAGGTGACAGGTTACTGCGAGAAGTCAGTGAGCTTATGATAATGAATTGTCGTCTTACTGATGTGGTATGTCGCTATGCGGGTGATTGTTTTATGGTGCTAATGCCAAACACCACCGCGTTACAAGGCAAAGAGCTGGTGGCACAAATATCTTCGGCACTGAGTCACTGCGCATTTAAGGTTGAGGGCGAAAAACACGCGAAGTTTCAGCATGCAACCGTTGCGTTAGTGGGCAGTGAGCAAGGAGATACAGCACACTGTTTGAGCGCGCGTTTACACGCCGCATTACAACAACAAAAACAACACAGAGTCAGCCATTGTGAAGCAGTATCTTAATCAAGATGATAAGTATCTAACCGCGCAAGGTCTGATTACGACTCTGGTAGAGCTTGCTCTAAGTCGCGGTATTGGTTTACATAAATTACTCAGAGGCACAGGGGTATTTGAGCAAGACTTAATGAGTGTACAGCATCAGTTTAGTCTCTCTCAGCAATTGCGTTTATTGATGCAGTTTAAGCTGTTAATGAAATCGGCCGACAGTGGCTTTTTGTTAGGTAGTCAACTTGCTAATGACACCTCGGTTGTGGCCCAAGGTGTTTTGCAAAGTTTGAGCATTGGTCAAGCTCTTAAGCAACTAAACGCCTTGCGTATGCAACTTGCACCGCTGTTATTTAGCCACAGTTATGTGCATAACGAGCAGTATTATATTGAGTTGCAAAATGCTGTGGGTCTTGATGATGAAATGAGCCAATATGTGCTCGAAATTTACAGTGCTGCATTTTATCAAACGCTTAAAAAAGTGGCTGGCGAGCGGGTGCCTTGTCAGTTTGATTTCGCTTATAAACGGGCAAGGCACAGCCAAGAGTATGAGCAACATTTAGGGCTAAACGTTGCGTTTGAACAGCCCATTACTCGCTGGGTATTAAGCAAACAAGCATTAAGGCTTACAAACCCTACCTTTAGTAGTTTTCGCTTTTCACAAGTTAACTCTCAATTGGCAACATTAAACACAGCAAACAGCACCTTTGTTGAAGCGGTGAGCAGAGTCATTTATCAAAACCCAGCGCTTAATTTAGAACAAGTCGCAAGCCAGTTTGCAATGAGCTCAGCGACGTTTAAGCGAAAGTTAAAAGCTCACGGTGTACGTTTTTCAGCGTTGTATGAAGAACAAAGTAAACGCAAAGCCATATACTTACTGACTATGCGTGAACAATGTAATGAGCAGGTCGCAATGCGCTTATCGTTTTATGATATTGCTAATTTCAGGCGCGCGTTTAAGCGCTGGACTGGGCTTACCCCAAGTCAGTTGAAGGTATAAGCCGGTATTTCGTTATAAAGATTAATAAGGTATACAGCGAAAAGTTAATGCACATGACTGAGATGATACAAGGAAAAATAAATCAATGATGGGGCAGTTATTTTAATAAAGCTGCGTTAGACTGTTGTTATTGATGTATTTAACCGAGCTCTTAGATGATTGAGTATCCTGTTGATCAACTTCCACAACTCATTGATGAGTTGCTTCAGTGTGACACCACAACGCGAAAAAATAAGTTACTTGCCGACGCCAAAGAAAAACTGTCGACAGAACATCTCTCGCTGCTGTTTGAAGCATTACCCAAAGAACAACGATTAGAAATTTGGCAACTGCTTGACGAAGACACACAGCATGAAATCTTCATTAATTTGGGGGGAGACAGCTGTCGGTGGTTATTACAAAGTTTAGACGAAGCGCAAGGGTTTAAATTACTTGATGAAGTGAGCGTAGAAGAGCTACTCGAACTTGAAGAAATTATTCCAGAGCGTTTTGTTGATTATGCGCGTCGCCAGCTTGATGAAGTACAAACAAAGCGTTACGAACTTGCTCAGCAGTATAACCCTGAGCAACTAGGACACTGGTTAGACTTTGATGCGTTAAAAGTGTCAGAAAAGCAGACGGTGGCGGGCGCTCGTAAAATTTTGCAAAAAGGCTTGCCGCAATACACCGAAGTAATTTATTTGGTAAGTCGTAAAGGCACGTTGATTGGTGAAGTGCCTGTAAACGCGTTATTTAAAGCCAATGATGCCGATACCTTATTAGAGCATGCAAACCTAGATACATCAGCATTACATGCTGATGATGACTTATATGAAGCGGCAGAGGTGGTGATCCACAGTGAAAAAATGGCGATGCCAGTGGTGAATGCCGACAATAAGTTGTTAGGGCGTCTAGCGGTGTCATCGGCCTATGAATTACGCCAAGAAGTGACCGACGAAGCCGCTGCGAAAGCGGGTGGTCTACGTGAAGACGAAGACCTGTTCTCAAGTGTCACCAAATCAGCGAAAAACCGCGGTATTTGGTTAGGCATTAACTTAGCGACTGCATTTTTAGCATCTTGGTTTATTGGTTTGTTTGGTGCCACGATTGAGCAAGTCGTGGCACTTGCGGTATTGATGCCAGTGGTTGCGTCGATGGGAGGCATTGCAGGTAGCCAAACATTGACCGTGATTGTGCGCGGTTTAGCGCTTGGACAGGTTACCGACTCTAACCGCAGAGCTTTATTGCAAAAGGAGCTTAGGGTAGGGGCATTAAATGGCTGTGTATGGGCATTGGTGATTGGTGTACTCACTTATTTTTGGTTTAACGACGGGATGTTGAGTGTGACTATCACTATTGCTATTTTACTTAATTTAGTGGCTGCCTCGCTGTCTGGCGTTGTGATCCCGTCTATTCTAGATAAGCTTAAAATTGATCCTGCATTGTCTGGTTCTGTAATTTTAACCACGGTGACAGATATTGTTGGTTTTGTGACCTTTCTCGGGTTAGGAAGCCTGTTGCTACTATAAATCACAGTGAAGCCAATAGTTCTTCATACTTATTGGCTTCTATTTAACGGTATCAGTGGATACGTTGTTTACTTATCTTGTGTAAAACTAAAAATTGATACTAATAATTTTTGTATATAAAACGGATACTTAGGGTTAGAGCAGTCTACAATAATACGCAATTTAGCCAATGGGTATAATAAACACGCGATTGCACGTTAAAATTATCAAACACGTCAAAAAGAACTGTCATAAAGTATTACTTTTTGTTATTTTTTTGGTTGTGTTCTCACTGAGATGTTAGTGAATGAAGAAAACGTTAACCTTATTGTTAGGCTTCGGCTGTTTTTATGCAGCCGCGTCTGAAAATTTTAGCGATCACGAGGTATATTGCGCTCAGCAGTCGCAGGTAAGCTGCTTAGACTTCATTGATCAGCAATTAGCCAGTGCGCAGCTTTATTCTGATAAATGGTATGAGATAAAGTCATACCAATTTGATTATTATTACGACAAACTGGCTTATCAAACGTTAAAAGACAGTACCGAACCTTTTATTGAAAAATCCGACTTACCCATCGTATTTCAAGTTCAAGTGTATTTTTACTATGCTAAATCAATGCACTATTTAGGTGACTATGAAACGGGTCGTAAATACGCAACGAAAGCCTTTGATAAACTACAAGCCATTTATGACTCGTTTGGTAACCCTATGCGTATGGTCGAATTGGCTAACTTACAGCATGTGTTTGGCAACAAAGAAACTGCTTTGCATATTCTTGATAGAGCTGAGCGTCGTTTTGGTAAAAGTAAAGATCCTATTTTTCATTTTGAGCTGGCGTCAAACAAAGCAAATGTGTTCCATTCGTTAGGCGATATTGAGCGCGCTTTGGTTAGTCGGGTTTCTGCGGTTGAATGGATTTTGAAAACTGACCATAGCCGAAAAATATCAGTGGCAATGGGGAATCTAGCCCGCACTCATCAATTATTGTCACAATACGATAAAGCAAATCACTTTTATGTCGAGTCGCTAAACTACATGGACGCGAAGTCAGACCGACTTGTAATAGCAATCTATAAACTTCGTTTGGCACAAATTCACTGGCAAGCGGGTAACCGAGCTCAAGCTGCACATTGGTTTAAGCAAGTGCATAAAGAAGACATTCGCCCATCTCATGCCAAACTTTATACACAGCTCAAAACGCAGCTTTAGGCTTTATATAGTGTAAAAACACCCCGGTTTTTCAGTTTCACCCGGCGCTAAAATTTGCAAATGGGTCGTCTCACCTTGCTCCATCATTGGTTTCATAGCCTCATCAAATAACGTGGCAGCTTTTTCCATGTGCTTAGCTTGTTCATCTAACGCTTTGAAATCGGCATCATGCGAGGCGATTAATTTATCAAGCTGTTTAGTTAGTTTATCTTGTTCTTTTAACAGACTTTTATTTATTCTAAGGTGGTTTTCATCTTCGACCACAGCTTTTTTTGTAATCGCTTCTATTTGCTGTGAATAGGCCGTGACTTGCTCTTCCAAGTCGCTTAGTGGCAACTCCAGTGATTCAAGCTTTTCTTGTTCACGTTTTAATTGTTGATAGGCGGCAATTTGCTCGTTGTTTAACGTGCCTTCATGAACTTTTTTACAGTCTTTAAACGTGATAACACGGTAGTTGTTATCGTCAATAGTCGTGCTTGCGCTTGAAAGGCCAATACAGGCTGTGGTGGCTGCGGCTAATAGAGCTGATGTCGTAATGCGTACTAAATTCATGATGCTGTCCTAATGGGTTAAGTTATTAAGTTAGTCGCAGCAGGTCTGAAAAAAGTTGGTTACAAGCGAGATATTTTTACTCGCGGGCTTTACTTACAAAGTAGGACGCGGTGCCAGCCTAAGCCAGCACCGCTTATTTTTAGAAGCTATAGGTGATGTTTCCGTAGATAAAACGGCCATCTAAGCTATAAGGTGTGAATGCACTGTAGGTGAAAATTTGATTAAAGTCGCTGTAGCCTATATTGCTTACAGTATCTTGTGGATACTGATCAAATAAGTTGTTTGCGCCAACAGCAAATTTCCACTGTTCAGATGGGCGGTACGCGACTTCTAAGTCCGTGATCCATTTTGCATCAATGACTTCATCACCTTCTGGTGTGCTTGATGTATCCACAACTTCACCATAACGCGTAGCACGTAATGTTGTTTGAAAGTTTTCAAAGTCCCAGGTTGCCGACAAGTTCCACTTATCTGCTGGCGTGCCATCTTCAAAGCGGGTGATTTCACGGCGTGCAAAGTACTCGTAGCTGTCACCAAGCGCTTCCAGCTCAGCGGGGTTTTCTTTAATATGAGTCACTTCAGTATCATTAAAATTAACAGCCGCACTTAAGCGTAAATCGCCGTAGCTTTCTAAGCCTAATGAATAGGTTGCAACAATATCAACACCTTGCGTACGTGAATCAATGGCATTGGTAAAGTAGCGAACACTTTGAGTATTAACTTCGCCTGCTTCGGCTAAAATAGCTTCTACTTCTGGGCCGCTTAAATTTTCAGACAAGACGATACGGTCATCAATGTCAATGCGATACGCATCAAGTGTTAAACTAAAACCGCCTTGCGTAAAGATAAAGCCTGCAGTCATGTTGACTGATTCTTCTGCATCAAGGTCACGAGCACCCAGTGCTTTTGCGGCAGGTTCATCAACAGGGAACAAACCAACTTCACTTGGAATACCATTTTCAAACACTGTGCTTACCGATTTGTAAGACGTTTGTGCAAGTGATGGTGCTCTAAATCCTGTGCTGATTGCACCGCGTAGCGACAGTGATTCATTAATGCTGTAACGCGAAGCCAGTTTCGATGTAAAGGTACTGCCAAAGTCACTGTAATCTTCAAAGCGACCCGCAAGAACCACATTCCAGTCGGTTGTTAGGTACGTATCAAACTCAGCAAATACCGCGACATTATGGCGGCTCTTGTCGGTGGCACTTTCTGGTGAAAAGCCCGCTAAAACTTGTGCGCCACCCGCCGCAACAGGGTTGCCTTCTTCATCAAGTACAGTGATGTAAGAGGCTTTTTCACCTGCTTTAATTTGGTAGTTTTCGTGGCGATACTCTGCACCAATTGTCACAAATACATCGTCGGGTAAACCTAAATCAAGGGTATTGCTGGCATCCATGTTAACGAGGTATTGCTCGTAGACAAGCGCACCGTTATCAAACTCAGTTGGGCTATTTACACCCATTGAGGTGTTCAAGCTATTGCTTACCCCTAACGCAAAGTCATTACGACCATAATTGCTGCTTATATCCCATGCCCAGTCATTGGTTTCGCCGTTAAGGCCAATAGCAAATGAGTAGTCATCTACGTCGGTATCAATTTCTGGTAAGAAACCGTCTGGGTAAACCTCAGTTAAGTTACGAGAGTCTTTGGCACGACGGTAAAAACCCGCTGAGTTACCTTTACGGTTTGAGTAACTGGCAAATGAGTAAAGTGATAGCGAGTTATCAAACTCGTAACCTAGGTTATAAAACACAGCAATATCTTCGATATCAGCTTTACCAAAACGGTGGTTATAACGGTCAAAGTCAAACTCACGTGGGTCTAGGTTACCGTTTGCATCGCGGCTATATTGCTCGCGCTGGTCAATACCTGAGCGGTTGGTTGGCTCGTTATTACGTGATTCAATTGAAATATTAATAAAGCCATTATCTGCAAATGAAAAACCCGCATTAGCGCTTGCGGTGCGTGAAATACCATCGTTTAATTTACGGTCAGCGCCTTTTGCAAAGCTTAAGTTGCCTTCGCTGTCTGTGCCTGTGCTTAATAACTGTGGCGAGCCTGCCATTTGCGTGTCGTACTCACCATAGGTGTAGCTTACACTACCGCCTTCATCGGCATCTTTTAGTACAATGTTAATTACACCAGCAATGGCATCGGAGCCATACTGTGCCGCTGCGCCATCACGCAGTACTTCTACGCGCTTAATCGCAGAGGTAGGAATATTATTTAAATCAACTGCCGTTGAACCACGACCCACTGTGCCACCTAAATTTAATAGTGCACCTGCATGACGGCGTTTGCCGTTAACAAGTACTAAGGTGTGATCAGGAGCGAGGCCACGTAATACAGCAGGTTTAGCGTGGTCGGTACCATCAGCAAGGGTCGCACTTGGGTAGTTGAAGCTTGGTAATTGAGAGGCAAGTACTTGGCTAATTTCAAGCTGACCTGTGCTTGCTAAGTCGCGGCTTGTTAATAAATCAACCGGTACTGTACTTTCAGACAGGCTACGTAAACTACGACGTGTGCCCGTCACTGAAATAACTTCAATGTCTTTTGCTGTATTTTCAGCAGGTTGCTCAGCAGCGATTGCAGTCACTGATGCAGCAAGCGTACTTGCAATTGCAAGTTGCAAAGGTAATTTGTTGAATAATGCCATTGTTGATTCCCATCTGACTTATCTATTTTAGCGCAGTGTAAAATGCAAAGTGGGAACAAACAAATAATATTAAAGTATAGTATATGCGTAACCAATACGACTTGTTAACTAGGTTTTTAGTTTGTTAATTAAGTGTTTATAGGCTCGTGCTAATTTTATTTCTGCCTTCTGTCTTTGCACGATATAACGCGGTGTCGGCTGCACAAATTAGCGCTTCTGATGTGCGATATTGATTATTATATTCACATGCAATACCTTGGCTTACACTTATTCTAAAGTCGCTCGGTAAACCAATGTCGGTAAATAGCGTATTATTTATTTTAATTTGAATATGTTTAGCGATGGCCTCTGCGGTGTCTTTTTGGCAGCGAGGTAATATAATGGCGAATTCTTCGCCACCATAACGCGCAGCTAAACAATCGCGAGAAGGCAATGATTCGGCAATTATACTCGCGACTTTTTGTAAGCATTTATCGCCTTTAACATGACCGAATCGGTCATTAAATAATTTAAAATAATCAATGTCGATTAATATAGTACTAATCGCTTGATTAGTTTGTACGCTTTCTTGCCAATGTTTTTTTAATGACTCTTCTAATGTAAGGCGGTTTGCAAGACCGGTTAAATGGTCAGTGGTGGCTTGTTTAACTAAGCGATTATATTGCTCTTTGTGTGATGATAAATCATGTAATACACAAATAAATAAGTTTTCTGCAATAGCTATATTTTTTGGCAAGCTTGAAATACATAAATCCGCTTCAAGGGTTTTACTATCGGCACGGTTAATTTTAACTTCGTTTGGCCCAAGGCTAATGGGCGAGTCTTTATGATCTAACCAATTGAGTAGGGTATACATGTATTTGTCACGGTCGGTGTCGTGTAGGTAATGTAACAGGTTTTGACCGATTAACGCTTCTTGGTTATCACCTAAAAGTTGTGCCGCCATCGGGTTTGCAAATTCAAATGTGCCTTGACCATTAATGATAAACACCCCTTCAGGAATGTTCTGAAACATTTGTGCAATTAGTGCAAGTTGCTCTGAATTGATAGACTGCGACAGTGTATTTTTCGCTTCTGATTTAGCTGTGTTTGGTTGTTCATTTTTGTTAGTAGACACGTTCGTTTCCTTTTTGCCGATGCAAACGATTTTGGTGTCTATAAAGTTACTTAAAAAAGTGCAAATTAACCTTCCGGTAATCTTCTGGTTTTAAGTTATTGTTTATAAGTAGTAAAAGGCTCCTTGATGGAGCCTTATGTGGGTGTTGTTTAGTTTTCTTTTTCATTGTTTACTTGCGGATCGGCACTTTCATAACTTATGCCATTGCACTCTACAGTGAAAACCATACATGCTTTACCGCTATTCTCATCAGAATCTGAAATCTGAATCGTTTGGCCATTATCAGTAACAGAGTGGCTAAAGTCTTGCGCACATTCGCCCTCAATATTTGAAAAGTTAGCACCTGTAAATACAAATCCTGCTGCACTCGTTGCTTCATCTAATGTATAGATACCTAGGCTGTTTCTTTGGTTAACAGTACCGCCACCAGAAACTTGCTGACCGTCTTGGAAGTATGTAAATACAGCTTCATTTTCAGTGTTAAGTGAAACATTCACTGTAAAATTGTAAGTTTGATTTTCGCTCATGTTTTTCCCTTTAATTTTTATAGTTCAAAGTTAGTGATACCTAACTCAATCAGTTTGTTTTTTAGTGTATTGATTTCACTTTCTTTATTTAAGCAAGTATATGCTTGAATTAGGGGGTAGGTCATTTTAATGCTTTTACTACCATTATTGTTTTCTTCGATTGTATTAATAGTTTCTTGGCATGCTTGTTGTTTTGATATTTTGTCTTTAGCGAGCTTTGCTTTAATTAAATTAGCTTTTATTAGTGCAGAGTTGTTTTCTATTTTGCTAGTGTCAGATATTCTCTCAATAAAATCTGAGTTGCTTTCTAGTTTTAATAGTAGCTCTTCAGCTTCATTTAAAAGGTTTCGATTTATTAAATAATGAATCACACCTATTTGAACGTTTATTAAAGTCGTATCTGAAAATCCCTGTTCATCAATGTAACTTAAAACTTCTGGTACTCTGTCACTTGTTTTACTTTTATCTAATAGCATTAATTGATATGCAAGCGTTCTATAAAAAGTGCGTTGAAACTTTTGATTTTTTGGATCTTGGATCCTAGCTCTATTAATCGCATTAGTTGCTTTTTCTGCTTTTAAAAATGCCGCTCTCTTATTTGGGAAGTAGCTCAATAAAAAGCTTTGTTGCATATAAGTGTTTGCTAAATAATTATGTAAGCTTGCATCATTCGGTGACGTTTCAAGCATGTTGACTAGTTCTTGAGTGGCTTGTTCAAGCAGTTCGAGAGCTGCGTTTAAATTACCTAGCCTTTCTTCTGTGGTTGCAATCCAACTAATGGTGTCTGTTTTATCGCGTAATAAATTTTTGTTATTAGGTTTTAGCTCAAGGGCTTGGTTTTTAAGTTTTAAAGACTCAGTAAAGCTCTGCTTTGCGAGTGCGTAATTAAACTGCTTTAAATACAGTGAACCCAGTGAATTGTGTGAGTAAGATAGCTCCATAATCGAATTAAAGTCATTAGGGGCAAGCTGATACATTTTTTCGCTGTAAGCCAAGTAACGTTTAAACATCGGTTCAGTAGCTAGGTAATTACTTTGCTCATAAGTTAAGTTACCAAGCCAAAAAGCATTAGCCCCTGCAAGCATTAAAACATCAAGGTTGTTGGGTTGAATTTTTAGTAAAGATTCTAGGCGCGTTCGCGCATTTTCAAAGGCGGTGAAGGCTTCGTCGGTTTTGCCGCGCGAATAGGCGACTTCGCCCATGGCCTCTAAGGTTTGAGCGTATTGAAAGCGGTTATTAAACTGAGCTTGTTTATCGCTAAAGTCAAACAACGAGGCAGCTTCTTCGTCTTGATTGGAAAAATACTCAAGAGCCTTATTGCTAATACCATCCAGTAAATCCATACGATTAACGCTTCTGAGTTTGTCGGCAAATTCACCGACCATAAAACCCAATAAACTCTCAGCTTCTTGGCGTTTTTGTTT
Source organism: Pseudoalteromonas sp. bablab_jr011 (assembly GCF_016464045.1). NCBI lineage: Bacteria > Pseudomonadati > Pseudomonadota > Gammaproteobacteria > Alteromonadales > Pseudoalteromonadaceae > Pseudoalteromonas > Pseudoalteromonas sp. bablab_jr011. The sequence goes on from NZ_JACDWU010000135.1 coordinate 94,280, forward strand.
TGCTACTTGCTCTGCATGGTAGCTGCGCACGCTCATAAATGTGGCAATAAAGGTTAAGCAAACAAGTGCAGCCACCGTTATTTGTAACACGCGTTTTTTACGTTTCGCTTTATTGCTAGAAGCTTTAATTAACGCTTGTTCGTCGCTTGATAAGCTAAACATAGGGTTTTTAACTAGGCTGTGTGCTTCTTGCAGCGGTTTGCCTTGGGCTAGTAGAAAGTCGGTGTGTTTTTGTTCAAGCAGCCAACGCTCGGTAGCTAGTTGCACGCGGCTCTTTATTGCTAAGCTTTGTTGGTGTTCTTGCACCCAATCGATAGCGCGTTGCCAATGGCGCAGCAACGCTTCGTGGGCAAGGCTAAAACAGGCTTGCTCATTTTTAAGGTGCGATACAAACAAACGGCTGTCGACCATGGCCTTAACAAGCTTGGTTGCAGCAGGGCTGGTTAATTCGCTCCAACGTGCTGCGCGGCTGGTGAGTGTTTCGCCATCTGGGTTTAAGGTGATCAGTTTAGAAAGTACAGCGGCAAGTTCAGTTTGTTGTTCTTTGGGTAATTGGCAAAATACCTGTTCGGCTTTTTGACCGATGGCTCCTTCGATGGTGCCTAGGGCTTGGTATTCAGTAAACAGCAGTTCGTTGTCTGGGCTGCGCTGCAAGTAAAGCTGTTGCAACGTGTATTGCAGCATCGGCAGTGCATCAGGGTTATTGGCGGTGTCGTTACAAAGTTGTTCATCAAGCGGTGTGTGATGCTCTGGGTGATGTTGCCAACTTAAGCCTGCTGCCAGTGCTGGCAAACGGATCATTTGCTTAAGCTCTGAACGCGTTGGCGCTAATAAGTCAAAGTGTGCGCCATTGGCTTTGCCCGCCATTAAACTTGGTTGGCTCACTACTTGCGGGTAAAAGTCATTACGACAGGCACTAAAAATGATCATGCAGTCACTTGTCGCTAAGCATTCTATGAGTTTTAAAAACTGACTGCGCTCGTCGTCGCTAAATACCGGTGATGACAATAGCACTTCGAGCCTGTCGATAAATAAAAATAAATAGGGCGTAGTGTGCTCTGTATTTAGCGTTGCAAGGGCTGCTTTACAGCGGGTAATAACCTGTTCTGGATCTGTTAATAACAATTCAGCCAGTGTATCGGCGCTTATATCGCGAAGTACAGGTGCGTCGTTTATTTCTAAATCGAGCAAGGTTGAGGCTAAATCAAGGAGTAAGCGCTCTTTACTCACATCGGCAAAGTCGAGTTGGCAGTAACTGTGTACTCTAATGCCATCGTAGCCATTACTCGACATTAAAGCGGGCAATACACCTGCGTTAACTAACGACGATTTACCTGAACCACTGGCCCCCAATATTAAGCAAAACGCGCGACCAAACTCTATTTGAGCCGATACCCTGTGTAATAAGGTTTCTATTTGTTTATTACGGCCGAAAAACACATCGGCTTGCTCAGGTGCAAACGCACTTAAGCCAACAAAAGGCGAATCACCTTGCCAACTGGTTTGGCTGGCTTTTTGTTCTTCGTTGAGCACAAAGTTGATTTCGGCAATAACGCGGTAACCGCGTTTACGAATGGTTTCGATGTACTGCGGATCACTGGCTTTATCGTCAAATGCTTTGCGTAGCTGCGTGATCACTTTATGTAGCGGGTTATCGCCAAGCGCTACATTTGGCCAACAGTGATTGATAATTTCATCGCTGGTTAACAGTTCACCTTGTTTTTCGCATAGCAGCAATAATACATCCATTGCTTTTGGCTCGATGTGTTTTACTTGCTCGCCACGTCGTATTGAATTTGTGCTGGGGGTAACTTGCCACTCACCAACGAAAAACAGCGCCGTACTCATAGTGTTATCTTCTTTTTATTAAAATTAATCGCCTGGACCGATTTTGTTCATGCCACGCACACTCTTGATTAATACTATATTATGAGATTGACGGCAAGTGTGTTGCCTTTTTTGAAACAAAAAAGTCAACATATCGAGTGTATATACGTTTTTATAAAGTGTATTTAACGTAAGAATCGAAGAGGTATTTCGGGATGAATAAAAAGAGAGTAGCAAGTTGAAGGAGGCGTTTTAACGCCGAATGGTAAGCCATTCTTGATTAAACGCCACTCCTTCTACGCGATATGAAATCGCGGCTACAAATTTGACTAACTGGTTAACTTTCAACGCGTAATTTTTTCATTTGTATTGCGCTTAATGACCACATCATAAAGCCGCCTAAAAAAAGGGCTGCCGAGACATAACCCGTTTGACTGGGCAATGCACCTTGGGCAATGGCCATACCACCAAGCCAAGGGCCAATGGCATTGGCTGTATTAAATGCGCATTGTACGAGTGCACCTATCATGGCATGGCCTTGTGGTGATACATCCATTAATAGTGATTGAATAACAGTACCCAAACCAACACTAAAACCAATAAAGAAAATCACCGCATAAAGTAGCCAAATATTGTGGCTGGCACTGACATAACTTGCTGCAAATACGACGGCACCTATAAGTGCTGCCCCTGTGGTTTTTAGTGGTGAATGGTCGGCTGCCTTTCCTAACACATAGTTGCCTAAGGTGCAGCCAATACCAAACATGATCATAGCGATTGATATAGTGTAAGCGGGCGTATGAGTCACAATTAAAATAGTGTCGGCAATGTAAGTGTAAACACAAAATACGCCGCCAAAACCAATAATAATGATGCCTAAAATAGTCCATACTAGCTTGTTTTTCAGCACACTTAATTCATCTAGAATTGAAGTGGGTGATGAGTTCTTAACGTTTGGTACGTATTTTACAATTAGCACTAAGGCAACAAGAGCAAGCACTGCGGTGCCAGCTAAACAATAGCGCCAACTAAAGTTTTGTCCCACTAACGTCACCATTGGTACACCCACGATGGTCGCCACGGTTAAGCCCATAAATACTTTTGACATAAAGCTGGCTCGTTTGTCGGCAGGGGCAATGTCGGCGGCCAGTAAAATAGCGGCGGCAAAATAGGCTCCATGGGGCAAGCCACTTAAAAAGCGAAATAAAATCAATTGCTCAAGAGAATGTGAAAAAGCACTTAAGCCATTGAATAAAAACATCATAGTAACAAACATAAGTAGGGCATTACGTTTTCGCATATTGGCTGTGGTGATCATAAAAAGTGGCGCACCCACCACCACACCAATAGCATAGGCGCTAATGGCATACCCACTTTGTGCCGGAGTTGATGAAAATGTTTCGCTAATAAGCGGCAGCATTGGCATCATTGAAAACTCAGAGAGGCCAAGAATAAATGTTCCTAAGGCTAATACGATTAAGATTGTAAAGGTGCTTTCGCGGCCTTGAGTTTTGGTGACGTTAGTCATGTAACTCCTTTAAAACATGTTTTAAGAGAAATAGAAAATGCCAGAACCATGTTGCGTTCTGATGATAAGAGGTGCTATGCGCTATTGTAATACAAATAAAATAGAGTAAACCAGCACTTTTTGGAACGTTCTATATTAGTTTGCTATAACGAATAAAGTTGAACTTCTTAAGGCTGAGCATTTCAAAATAAATACAAATATAAATCCCAACTATACTGTGTATATAGACTTGGCTTTGGAGGGAGTGGCAATGGAAAAGATATTCGCCTGTATTGATGGTTCAACTATCACCAGTGCAGTGACAGAGGCTGCTATTTGGATAGCCAAACGTACTTCGCACCCCATACGTTTTTTACATGCGCTAGAGCCTCCTTTGCAACAGGGTAGTGATGACCTTACGGCGATTATTGGCTTAGGTTCGCAAACATCATTACTTGAACAGCTTGCCAAACTTGAACAAGAGCGCAATAAAGTCGCTGCTCAACATGGCCATTTACTGTTAGAGGAAGCTGTAAAGAAAGCTGAGCATGCAGGGCTGACCGCTGTTGAAAAACAACAGCTTTCAATGAGTTTAGTCGATGCGTTACTGACACATGAAGACAGTGCCAGAGTAATGATTATTGGCCGTGCAGGAAAAGGACACGGTGATAATTTTAAGATGCTAGGGTCGCATATCGAAACCTTAATTCGTCAAGTTCATACTCCTGTGGCAATTGTGCCGCCGCAGTTTCATGCTCCCACTAATTTTATGCTGGCTTACGATGGCAGTGACAGTACTGACCAAGCAATAAGCCAAATTATTAAAGGGGGGATTTTAAAAGGCTTAGGTTGTCATTTAGTCATGGTCGATAAGCATGATGGTCATTGCCAAGATAAGCTGGACACCGCATCGGCACGCTTAGCAGAGCATGGGTTTAATGTGAGAGCACGCATGCTCGATGGCGATGTATATGAGGCGTTATGGCGTTACAAAAGCGACCATGCCGTTGATCTTATGGTGATGGGGGCATTTGGTCACTCTAAATGGCGACAATTCTTTTTGGGCAGCACCACATTAAAAATGCTTGAAGATAGCCGTATTCCGTTGGTGGTATTACGCTAGTATTTTTTGTGTTCTGTCAGTTTTGGCTGCGCAGCGGGTGCGACAATATGTCACGTGTTCAGCCAAATTAATGCGTTTTATAATCGGTTTATAAATTAACTTTTTATTTTATAGACTTATGAACACGCATTTAACTCCCCCTCGTTTTTTAGTTACTAAAGTTGCTGCATTGATTTGCGCTATTTTAAGTGTCTCTGCTGTTGCTGATGATTCGATTGAAGTGATCGAAGTGCAAGGTCATGCCCAAAATAGTCATCAATTGCTTGGCTCTGCCGATTCGCTGTTATCTGATTTAGGCGTTGATTTTTCAGCGGCGGGTGGTGTATCAAGCTTACCTGTATTAAATGGCATGATGGGAGACAGGGTTAAAGTATTAGTGGATGGTGCGGATGTCACTGCGGCGTGCGCTAATCAAATGAACCCACCCTTGTCCTATGTCTCAGCTAATCAAGTAACATCGTACAGTGTTGTTGCGGGGGTATCACCGGTTAGCAGCGGGGGCGATAATATTGCCGGGGTTATTCGTGTGAATACTATTGCGCCTGAGTTTAGCGATTCGGAGCAGCTGACTTGGCGCTCAGGTTATACCACCGCACAATATAAAAGCGTTAGCGACAGCCAAGCCTATGGGCTAGGTATGGGTATTGCGAGCAACAATGTAAGCGTGTCTTATCAAGGCAGCTTTGAAGAGGCTAACAGTTATAACGATGGTCATGGGGAGCGCGTACTCGACACGTTATATCGTGTGCAAAATCATGCATTAACAGGTGCTATTCGTGATGACAAACAGCAGGTTATAGTAAAATTTAGCCATCAAAAAATTCCCTATCAGGGTTTTCCAAATCAATACATGGATATGACGGATAACACAAGCTTTGGGATGGTGGCACAGTACCAACGTGATCTTGAAGAGGGCGCATTACATGTACAAGTAAATGCCCACGACGTGAAGCACAAAATGGGTTTTTTTAGTACAGAGAAACCCGGCATGATGCCTATGAATACCGACGCACAAGACTACAGTTATCAGTTGCACTGGCGTTTAGACTTATCTGCAGAATCGTCACTTTTGTTTGGGCACGAATATTACAGTTATCGTATCGATGATTGGTGGCCTGCTGTTGAAGGGTCAATGATGATGGGGCCGAACGAATACGTAAATATTAATGATGGTAAACGTAATCGTCTGGGTGCATTCGCAGAGTATGAAAGTCAAGTTAATCAAGCATGGTGGCTGTCGGCAGGCATGCGTATTGAACAGGTAACAACAAATACAGGCGACGTACAAGCCTATAACAAAGGGGCTATGGGCGGTGTGGGTCATATGAACTCAATGATGGACATGTCAAAAACCGATGCACAGGCTGCGATGGAATTTAATCAGCGGGATCGCAAACGTGACGATACTTTAGTTGATATTAGTCTGCTTGCACGCTACCAAATAAGTCGCAATGATGAGCTGCAATTTGGTTTTGCCCGTAAAAACAGAGCCCCTAATTTATATGAGCGTTACAGCTGGGGTGTTGGCACTATGGCAAGTACCATGATTGGCTGGTTTGGTGATGGTAATGGCTACATTGGTAATCCTGATTTAAAAGCCGAAACCGCTCATACGCTAAGCGCTAGCTACACTAAGCAGGCAAAAGATGATAGCTGGCAAATAACGGCGAATGCCTGGTACACGCAGGTAAATGACTATATTGATGCTGAAGTGACGCAAAGCTTTAACCGCACTGACAGTGCTCATACCAAGCGACATATTCTTACTTTTACTAATTTAGATGCGACGTTGTATGGGCTAAAATTAGCAGGCCTTATTGAGCTGTATAATTCGAAGCAAGCAGGTAAATGGCAGTTAAAAGGAGCGTATACCAGCAATTATGGCGAGCGCGATGACAGCCACGAAGATTTATATCAAATTATGCCATGGCACACAGAACTAAGCCTTGAACACGCGTATAAAGGCTGGGAAAGCACCTTGAGTTGGCAATGGGTTGACAGTAAAGACAAGGTGGATGAGCGCCGATTAGAAAACCAAACCGATAGCTATAATTTATTAGGCATTTCAAGTAAAAAAACATGGCAAAATTTAACCTTTAAGTTAGCAATTACTAACTTACTTGATGCGTATTATCAGCAGCCACTTGGCGGAGTGAACATTGCTAATTATAAGCACGATATGCGCACTGGCTTTGAGCAGCTAGCAGGACAAGGTCGCTCCTATAATGCCAGTATCAGTTATCGGTTTTAGGCAAGGGGTTTTGTATTTGTAGGCGCGATGTCAAATCGCGCCTACAACCTGCTTACACGCTTCGTGTCACTTAATCGGCAAATAAATATCAGTTTGCAAATCACATTCATCCACCTCATGAATTAAATTGAGGTAATGAAAGAAACACGGAAAATCACGCACTTCTTCACCACTTTGTGGTAGCCACTCGCGGTATAAATAATACACTGTATCGCTAATCGTATCGTGTGAACCATTATGGCGCACTACGGCACAGCGTCCCGCTGGGATCTCGCCATTTCTGACTCCTTGTGGGTTATCAGGAATTGGCTTTGTAATGCTGCCGGCAAAGTCAAAACGAAAGGCATGATCTTCAGTTGTTGCAGGGTCACTGTATGGAATACCATAGGTGTTGCTGGTTTTAACCGGTGATAATCCTGAGCTTTTTCGCCAGTCAATAAAATGTGCGGCGGTATTCATAAGGGTATTTGCAGCGCCTTGATGGGTTAATAAAGCAACGGGCTGGGCTTTTAAGTCGACAATGTTTACATTCATAAAACAGTCCTTTTTATCAGGTAAAGAAAATTCAAACTGAGAGTGCCAGTTAGGCCAGTTTGGTTTGCTTCTGAATTCACTAGGAGACTGTGTAAAAGTGCGTTTAAAGGCGCGGCTAAATGCCTCTGGGCTATCAAACTGTGCTTCGAGTGCAATATCAATCACTTTGACTTGATGCTCAAATGCTAGTCGAAATGATGCACGTTTTAAGCGAGCAAGTTGCGTGTACTTAGTCACACTGACTCCCACTGAAGCGGCAAATAAACGGTGAAAATGATATTTTGAACAACAGGCTACATCACTCAAAGTGTCGAGTGATAAAGAGTCATTGAGATGCTGACTAATATAATCACAAACATGCTCAATACGTTGTTGTTGCTTCGTTTTCATGATGACTCGTTAATGCTTATTCAGAAGTGTGTTAAGTGTGTCATGACCCTTAAATGGTTACCTGATTGAAATTGCGCATTTTGAGTTTAATTGATATTGAGTAAATAGGTAGCGTGCTAGCAGGTGTTGCTTTAGGGCAAAATAAAGACGCGCTAAAGCACGACCTAAAAATAGCGGGGATGAGATGTGCCCCAGGTTTATGCTAAAAAATTATGTGATGTAAAATCGCGGCTACATCTCATTTTCTTGTTGCGCTAGTTTTTCACGCTCAGCTTTTGAAACATACGCAGGCTTACTGCTTTTGTGTAATTTAGCATTGGCGCGTTTGTCTTTTTGTTTCAGTTTAGTGAAGATCTTTTTTCTACGGTTCATGGTACTTTGTAAGTTATGGGATAGGCCAGTCAGTATTGTACAGAGCAATTGCTCAGAAGCCGAGCAGTTTTCGTCGCACAAGAGATATCATGTCGCGATTATAACCGTTACAATCAAGGTCTACTTGCGAAAACCTTCTAAAACTCTGGAGCTTATCTTGAAACATTCATTACTTGCTGCATTCTTATTTAGTGCCTTTTCTGGTCAGGCTGCCATCGCTGAACAAAGTGAACAACTGGCTAACTATGCGGTCGAGCGCTATCAACAAGCACAAATTCATACCCTCGAAAATCTAGTTTCGTATCCAACGGTCAATAAAGAGGGCCTAGCTACGCCCGATAATCCAGACTTTATTGGCTTTAAATCATTTTTAAAAATGAAAGCGGCGCAGTTTGGTTTTGATTATCAAGATTTAGGCTACACAGTATTAATAGGCATGGGCAACCAAGCTGAGAAAGTAACGATTGTTACGCACGGGGATGTTCAACCTGCTGATGCCAGTAAATGGCAACAAAGCCCGTTTAAAATGGATAAAACCTCTGAACCTGGAAAGCTGATTGCCCGTGGTACTGAGGATGATAAGGGCGCAATTGCCACAGCACTCCATGCAATGAAAGCCATTAAAGATAAAGGGGTTACTCTAAATAACCGTATTGAACTGATGGTATACCTTGCTGAAGAGTCGGATTGGGCGCCACTTAAAGAGTTTATGAAAACCTACCAGCAACCTAAGTATGCGGTGACGATTGATGCGTCGTATCCGGTCGTAGTGGCAGAAAAAGGCTGGAGTTTAATTGCGCCAACATTTTCAGCCACTTCAGCGCAAACAGGCTTATATGTCACTGATTTAAAAGGCGGTGCTTTTGTAAGTCAAATACCAGAAGATGCCAGTGTGTTAGTGCATAATGCGGATGCCGCGACTGTGGCAAAATTACACGATAACGTTGGTAAACTTAAAAACGTGAAAGTGGCGATAAAAGAACAAGAAGAAGGTTTATTGGTGCAAGTAAAAGGGACCTCAGCTCACTCGTCTGAGCCGGAGTCGGGCGAAAATGCCATAGCGCATCTTGCTGAAATATTTAAAGGACTAGACCTTGAAAACAACAGCGACGGTCAAGCAATCGAGTTTATTAACCAGTTAATTGGCCTTGACTTATATGGCGCTCAGTTTGGTGAAATTGCTTATCAACATGATTTTATGGGGCCTATGACTGTGTCGCCAACATTGTTATCACGTGATGGGAATGAAATTAAGCTGTCGGTTAATATGCGTCGCCCTGTCGGAAAGCAAGAAGACGTATTAAAGCAGCAAATTAATAATGCGCTGACTGCGTGGCAAACACGTAATAACGTGACATTAAAAGACACTGATATTGTTATTGGCACGCCTATGCTGTTAGACAGCGCACCGCATGCACAAGCTTTATTGGATATTTTTAAGCACTTTACGGGTGATGAAGACGCGGGGTTTGTGTCGATTGGCGGGGGCACAAATGCAAAGCTGTTTGATAATGCTGTATCGTTTGGGCCATCAATGCCAGGTAAAAAATACACGGGTCACTCAGAACATGAGTTTATTACTGAGCAGCAATTAGCGCTGAATTTAAAAATGTACACCGCGATGATGATAAAGCTCGGAAATATGTAATCATTTGCAAACGTAAAAACGCCACTTCAATGAAGTGGCGCTTTTGTTTAGTTAATTTAATTTTTGGCTAAGGGAAATTTCTGCATTCATCAGTTTTGATATAGGGCAACCTTGTTTAGTTTGCTGGCACAGCTCGTTAAACGTCTCTTCAGAGATATCAGCTATTTTTGCTGTTACCTCAAGAGCGATATGGCTGACCTCAAAACCATCATCGACTTCATCAAGACTGACGGTGGCTTTGGTTGTAATGTCATCGGCAGTAAACCCTGCTTCTGTTAATGCCAGCGACAGTGCCATACTGAAGCAACTACTGTGTGCTGCTGCAACTAATTCTTCGGGGTTCGTACCAGCCTTGCCCTCAAAGCGGGTATTAAACCCATACGGTTGTTTATCTAAAGCACCGCTTTGGGTACTAATACTTCCTTTACCTGATTTAATGTCGCCAGACCAGCTCGAATGTGCGGTTTTTTTAATCGTCATAGTCATCTCCTTTGTAATTATTTCGGCGAGTGTGAAATGCTTTCATGGTTTTCGCCGAAAAAAGTGTCACTTACACGATACGTTGCAACTTAAAGGCCAAGGTGACTGTGCACAAGCCGTTCGCTATGAACAAGTTAGTATGGCGTTAGCTGATTGGTAAGACGTTATTTTCTGTTTGCGTTCAATCTAACTTGGGACAATTAACACCACATAAAAATAACGTCGATTTATTTTGTAAATTTAGAGGACCTGATAGGGCGATGTTAACTGGCGGTTTTGGAATGACAAAATAGCCTTATTTTTTACTATTCCGTTTTCAATATTGATGGCACGTCGAATTGTTTCATCTTTTTGCCATTGCGCTCTTCCCGCTAACACGCTGGGTAAATAAACAATTAACGCAGCAGAGATTGAACGTGTTGCACTTTCCCATAAATAGCTAGGCGTGTGGTCAACAGCGTAATAATCAATGGTTTTATAACGAAACATTGGTTCGGCAAATGACGTGGGTTTAGCAAAAAAGAACCCCATACCTTCATCGCAACTTACATCTATAATTAAGCTATTCGGTTTAAGGCAATCAGCCTCTGACTCAATCACAAAATGCACTGGGTTCGCTGTTTCTTGAAAAGTGCCATTAACAATAATATCGGCTTCACTAATGAGGTCGATTAAGGGTCTGTGTGTTCCGTCGTGTTCTACGACCATCATCCGGGCTTCTCCCTCAGAGCCTTGACGTACTTTAACGTAATGACAGTTTAAAACCTCTTCACGAACTTCATGATCAGGGCGTTGAATACAAATTGTAATGTCTCTAAAACCATGAGCTTGTAACGCATAAATTGCCCCACGACTAACAGCACCAAAACTAAAAATAACGGTTTTGCGTTGATTTCCGTAATGACCGTCAACCCCTTTTAATTGCAATGCATGGATAACGGCGCAGTAACCAGCCATTTCGTTGTTTTTATAAAAAGTGTGACGACCCGCATGCCCATTTGGTGACCAAACAAACATATCTTCAAAGGCTATTAAGGTTAATTTTCTATCTAATGCTGCTTGGGTAATATCGCGTTGTTGAACACAGTGAGCATACCCCCACAGAGTCCCGCCTTCTTTTAATTCGTTTAAATCGGCAAGAACGGGTTTAGCGATAATCACTGTGCCAAGGTCTTTTAAAAGTGCACTGCGAGAAGCGATACCGCCAGTAAGCGCTGCGATTTCATCATCTGTTATATTAAAGTCTTTTCCGTAGCCTTGTTCAAAAATAAGCTGCTTTCTGTGTTCTTCAGGAATCCGTTTTAAGTGCTCTGGGTGAATAGGGTAACGTCGTTCATCTGTTTTGCGTGAAGTGCCAATGACGCCGATCTTTAATTTATTCATGCTACAACCTTGATTATATGTTCATTAACGCATGTGTTAATAAACTCGAAAAGGATTCACAGGCAAGCGAAAGCCTACGCTGTAAAGTGATGCATAGTAAAAGGTGTTAATAAGTGCTGAATGTTAAGCAGTGATAAATCAGGATTTTAACGTGCTATGAGTAACACGTTGGTTGTGCTGTAGTGTGCGCACACCGTGAGTATAACAGGATAACTGTTTGCTTTGTGAGCTTTAAGCCTCCTTTTAAATTGTTTTATTCCGCTTTGTTTTTAGTGTATTTACAACGTTCTGAGCAGTATTTAACGTGTTGCCAGTCTCGTTGCCATTTTTTACGCCATGCAAAAGGGCGCTGGCATACAGGGCATATTTTTGTCGGTAAGTTCACTTTTTTATGTGCCATTGTGTTGCCTTTGTAAACTGAGGATGTGCTTTTTGAGTACCGCTCTGGCACCATGTTTTACATCATCACGCTCTCTAAATGCCCACAACCTTTCGCGGGCTTCCTTCGCTGCTTGCGTTAAATCAACCATGGGCTCAGGGTAATCTTCACCCAATTTAAAATTATTAAATAACGCTTCCATTGGTGGCTGTTGCCATGGCTGATGGATATATTCGATGGGTAAATTACTAAGCTCTGGGCACCATGTTTTAATAAATATGCCGTCTGCGTCTTTATCTTCAGATTGTTTTATGGGGTTGTACAGTCGAATCGTATTAGTGCCAGTGACAGAGGCTTGCATTTGTATTTGAGGATAGTGAATCCCGGGCTCAAAATCTAAAAAGTAGCGCGACAATATAAGACTGACACAATGCCAGTGAATATTTAAATGATGGGTCATAAAGCTGACTAACATCGCCCGCATTCTAAAGTTAATATAGCCTGTAGCTGCAAGACATCGCATACAGGCGTCAATAAGCGGGATGCCTGTGTTGCCGTGTTCAAACCGTGATAGGTGCTCGCTAACCTTGTCGTCATTTCGATAGGGGTAGTGTTGATACGCAGGGTTTTGCGGTGCGAACTCCATGCTGCATTGAGTTTCAAACTTTTGCATAAAATGACAGTGCCAATGCAATCGTGATTCGAATGCATGCAGCGAACGGCGCCAACTCGAAGGGCGTTTGGGTAAGTAGTATCTGAGAGTTTGATACACTTGACGAAGGCTTAAGTTTCCCCATGCTAAATAGGGTGAAAGACGTGAGCACGACTCTTTGCTTTTTGATGGGCTCGAAATACCTTGTTGATAGCTCTGAGCTCTTGTCTCTATAAAGCTTTTTAATACGGCTCTGGCTGCGTGGGGTCCTCCGTGCTGAAACTGCTCATCATTTGTTTGATACTGTTTTACATGCTCGCAAGCACTGTAGCCCGAAGGTAAAATAGCATTAAAAGAATGCCAGTTAGGCGTGATTAAAGGTTGCTGCATCACGGTTTGCCAATGCTGCTGCCAATCAAATTGTGCTGGTCGTGCCCTTACGACTGCGCCTAAGGGCGTTTCATGCCAAACAATAGCTTTTTCTTTGAGCCATTTATGCACTGCTTTATCACGTTCAAAGGTATTGAGTAAGCCAATTTCTTGATGACTGTATATGGCCTTAATATCAAACTCATTAGATAAAGATTCAAGCAAGGAGATCATGTCTTGATTGTAAATTGCAATTTCGGCTTGTTGTTTTTTTAGCTGTGCATTGAGATCGCATAATGACTGATAAACAAATCGCCAGTGACGGTGGCTATAATGAGGATCATCTAACAAAATTGGCTCAAAATTATAGATAAGCAAACAGGGTAAAGGTGAATCGGCGGCCTGTGCGAGTGGTGCATGATCAGAAAGCCGTAAATCACGTTTAAACCATACTATATTGATTTTTTGTTTCCCTGCAGTGGGCATAGCTTGATAGTTAATTGCTTGAACACGTGATTGATACGTATGAGAACGCAGATATGATTATTCAAGGAGAGAAATAGTTGATTATGAGGAGGCGTACGATTGAATGGCTTTTACTAAAAGTAAAAGCGGCCACTGTCATCGTGGCCGCCTCATTTTTACAGGTTATCTGTAAATGAACTAATTTGTTGCTCTGCAGCTTGCAAGCTTTGCTCTGCTCCCGGCATTGCTAAGCCTTCGGCATAGATAAAGTTAATATCTGAGATACCCACAAAACCAAGTACATCTTTTAAGTATTTAGTTTGTGTATCCATGTCGGTGCCTTGGTATATACCGCCACGAGCAGCGAGTACAACGACTTTTTTGTTTTCAAGCAAACCGACAGCGCCTTGCTCTGTGTATTTAAACGTAATACCAGCGCGTGCGATACGGTCAATCCATGCTTTGAATGTTGATGGAATACCAAAGTTATACATAGGCATACCAATAACAATTAATTCGTTATCAGTAAGTTCTGCAATTAACTCGTCAGAGATAGCCGCCAGTGCTTTTTGCTCGTCGCTACGTTCGTTAGCGTCAGTCATCCATGCTGCCATTTCTGTTTGCGTTAAGTGAGCAATAGCATCGTTGCTTAAATCGCGAGTGGTGACAGCAATTTGTTGTTTGCTTGATAGTTGCTCAACAAATAGCTGGCTAAGTTTAGTCGAATTACCTTGTTCACCATTTAAAGATGAATTTAACACAAGTACTTTTTTCATCATGTCACCTAAGAAACTGAATTGATGTAACGATTATAATGAGGGTATGAATGAAATAATAATGGTAAAAATTGAGTGATACGTTCGCTTTAATAGAACGGTTGCAACGCTGCTATAATTTCTGTTCGCATTTTTTAAATGCTTAATGTTATGCTCATTTAACAATTTTAAAAAAAAGGACTTTTATATGAAATACTTAATGCTAAGTATTTTTGTAGTACTGTGCTTGACTGCTCGCGCAGAAGAAAAGCCGTCACTGTCTGTTGAATCATTTGCTTCATTAAGATCTACCAGCCAGGTTAAATTGTCACCAAGTGGCACGCACTTATCCTTTATTCGTAATATAAAAGGTGAGCTGGTGTTAATGGTGTACAACCGCAAAACACAAGAAGCTGTTCCCATTATTCGCGCTGATAATCATACGATTTTCTTTGATTGGTATACGTGGGCAAACGATGAGGTATTACTTCTCGGTGCACGCTATATACAACGTCAAATTGGCGGCCCTAAATATTCATCTACTCGCCTTTATGCGTACAATATTAATGATAAAGGCAAAGCAAAGCTTGCCATTAAGCCTAACTATGGACGTGATGAGCGCCAACCCCAGTTTGCTGATCAAGTTATAAGTTTTTTACCTGACAAAAAAGATAAAATCTTGATTCAAGGCGACTTTGAAATAGCAAATACACCAGGAGTCTATGAGCTCGATCTTAACACGCTAAGAAAGAAAAGAGTTCAACGCGAGCGCAGCAAAGTGACCGATTGGATAGCTGACCGTCAAGGTAATGTGCGTATTGCTCGAAAAATGGATGAAGATGAATTTGAATATTTCCTGTATGACGAAGGTTCATTAGACCGCCGCTCATTATTCAAATTTAAAGCATTTAGCCAAGAGAGTGTGACAATATTAGGCTTTGATAAAGACCCCAATATTATCTATTTTAAAGCGCTTCAAAATGGCTATGACGCATTATTTAAAATGGATTTAACCACGAAAAAGCAAGAGCTCGTTTTTAGTGATGATAATTACGACTTTGATGGAGGGATTTTTTACTCTCCTCTGACGGGCGAAGTTGCAGGGTTTACTCATTCAAATATTGAAGAAGGGATCCGTTATTGGGATGACGATTTAAATAAGCTGTATACATCACTGCGTGCGGTATTACCGGCTGATAAGTTTGATATTGATATAATCGATACCAGTGAAAACCAGCGCCAATATGTACTTTACCTGACAGGTGATGGAAGCACGGGAACATATATGCTTGGTAACCGTGACACCAATGAACTCACCGTGTTCGCCAGCGCGTACCCAGACATTGATGACCGTGTTTATTCAGGGAAAGAAAAAATTAGTTATAAGGCACGTGATGGTTTAACGATTGAAGGGTACTTAACCTTGCCCGTGGGCTATAAAGAAGGGGATACGTTACCAACAATTATATTCCCTCATGGGGGACCTATGGCGCGTGACTACTCAGGTTTTGATTATTGGACTGCTTTACTTGCATACAATGGGTATGCCGTTTTACAACCGAATTTTAGAGGCTCAAGTGGGTATGGCCATGAATTTGAAATGGCTACAGTGCAAGGGTTTGGTAAAAAAATGCAAGATGATTTGCAAGATGCCGCTCTTTGGTTAGTTTCACAAGGTATCGCTAATAAAGATAAAATTTGCATCGGCGGCGCAAGTTATGGTGGTTACGCCGCGTTGATGGCTGTTGTTAAGCATCCTGAAACATTTACATGTGCCGCGAGTTTTGCGGGTGTCACCGATTTAGAACGCATTGTGAGTAAAGCGCGTTACTTTACAAATAAAGAAATTGTGCGTAAGCAATTTGGTACCGACGACGATGAGTTGGCAAAATACTCACCGGTTAATTTTGCAAAGCAAATTAACCGTCCAGTTTTGCTCGTGCATGGTTCAGACGATAACGTTGTGCCTGTTTATCATAGCCGTGAGATGGAAGATGAGCTGAGCGATGAAGGAAAAAATGTCACGTATATTGAACTCGAAGAGGGAGATCATTATCTGTCACATCAGCCTTATCGTATTACAACATTAAAAGCGTTTTTAGATTTCTTTGATGAACATTTAAAAAGCGACTAAAAAAGGCGACTTAGGTCGCCTTTTTATTTTCGGCCCTAAACCACCTACTTCAGTAGGTGGTTATCATCATTTAGGCTTTGCCTGAAAAAATACTCATGTTAATTCCTTACTTGATTTTTAGCGAAGTCATATAAGGAAAAAACATGAGTAGATACGAGAAA